>JAEZEJ010000045.1 GCA_023417775.1 Actinomycetes bacterium
CTCGAAGACCGGGGCGAACTGCTTGCACGGACCGCACCACGAGGCCCACCAGTCGACGAGCGTGATGCCCTCGCCGGTGACGGTCGACTCGAAGGTCTCCTTGGTCAGGTCGATGGTGCTCATAGATACCTCTCGTCGGAAGCGTTCACCAGAACAACGTTCGCGCACCGCCCAACATTCCCGACGGCCTCACCGGCGGGCGGGCATCATCGGGGATATGGGCGAGCGAAGGAGCGTGACATGACACAGCGACGCATGAGGACCGCCGGGGCCGTGACCGCATCGTCGCTGGTCATCGCGCTCGCCGCATGCAGCACGGGTGGCGACGACGAGACGCGCGAGACCGCCTCTCCGTCCGCATCGACCGCGGAGACGGAGGAGCCCACCACCGTGCCGCCGACGGTCGACGCAGAGATCGCCAGCGGCGTGAATGTGCCGTGGGGCTTGGTCTTCCGCGAGGACGGCACGGCGCTGGTGGCCCAGCGCGATGACGCGTCGATCCTGGCGATCGACGCGGAGGGGACCGTGACCGATCTGGGGGCCGTGGAGGGAGTCCAGCCCGGGGGCGAGGGAGGCCTGCTCGGCTTGGCGCTCTCGCCGGACGAGTCGACCCTCTACGCCTATCTGACCGCCGCCGAGGACAACCGGGTCGTGGCGATGGAGCTGTCCGAGGACTCGCTCGGCACCCCCGAGCCGGTGCTGACCGGCATCGACAAGGCGAACAACCACAATGGCGGCGCCTTGGTGTACGACACCGACGAGGACGTCCTCTTCGTCGCCACCGGCGATGCGCTGCAGCCGGATCTCGCACAGGACTCGTCGGCCTTGGAGGGCAAGATCCTCAGGATCACGCCGGACGGTGCGCCCGCTCCCGGCAATCCCTTCGACAACGAGGTCTGGTCCCTCGGACATCGCAATGTGCAGGGCCTGGCCTTCGATGCGGAGGGGCGGCTGTGGTCCAGCGAGTTCGGCGACAAGGGGGCCGACGAGCTGAACCTCATCGAGGCGGGCGGCAACTACGGTTGGCCGGTCGTCGAGGGGGAGTCGACCGACGAGCGCTTCGTGGCGCCGCAGGTCACCTGGCCCACCGAGGAGGCCTCCCCGTCCGGACTGGCGATCATCGCCGACACGGCCTACCTCGGTGCGCTGCGCGGCCAGCGGCTGTGGTCGGTGCCCTTGGACGGCGACCAGGCCGGCGAGCCCGAGGCCTTCCTCGGCGAGGAGTTCGGCCGGATCCGCGCGGTGGCGGCGGCGCCGGACGGGACCTTGTGGGTCGGCACCAGCAATACCGACGGGAGGGCGCAGCCGGCGGCCGATGACGACCGGCTCCTGCGGCTCACGGTGCAGGAGTGACCGCGCGGAGGGCTTGCGTCACCAGAAACCTGAGGATATCCTCAGGTTCCTGGTGACATCCGCGGCCCGCTCACTCCCTCGAGGGGCTGCTCGTCGCTGCGTGTCACGGCGCCGGCTCCCTCCCGGCGGCGATCACGCGACAGCGCCCCCGTCCAGTGATGGACGGGGGCGCTGTGCTGTGAGTCAGCCTGCGGCCGGCTCAGAGGGGGCGGCGAGCCGCCTCCTGCTCAAGCGAGTCGTTGCTCGCTCAGAGGGGGCGAATGTTCGCGGCCTGGAGGCCCTTCTGGCCCTGCTCGACGTCGAACTCGACCTTCTGGTCCTCGTTCAGCGAGCGGTAGCCGGAGGACTGGATCGCCGTGTAGTGGGCGAAGACGTCCTCGCTGCCGTCATCGGGGGCGATGAAGCCGAAGCCCTTCTCAGCGTTGAACCACTTGACGGTTCCCGTTGCCATGTGTACTCCTCATTAACTTTCTTGGCGAAGGCCGCCTCCGGATGGAGGCAGCGGTCGCGACGCACATCCAACCTCGAGAGGAACCACACCCCGAATCAGGTACGGGTACTGCATTCATCTGGTCCAACGTCGTGCAACTGCTCCCCATCCTATGCCACGGGTGGTGCCGCTGGATACCGCGACCGGCCGAGAGTGGTGAACATCCTGTGAACCAGGGACTTATGGCCCGAGAGAACTAGTCCTTTATAACCATTCATCGTCGAAGTCAAGACTGCCGTTCGGGGTGTGGACGGTCGTAGCGTGGCCGATGGCGCCACGTCTCACGAGGACGCGGCCTGGTGGAGCCGGCGACAGGGCCGGCCCCTGATCGGGAGATCCACCACCATCGGGGGATCCTCGCAAGGAGGAACTGTGAAACGCATCATGACGGGCCTGGTCGGGCTCGGACTCGTGGCATCAGGCTCGGTGGCGCTCGCCGCCCCGGGAGCCGCCGAGCCCGCCCCGCCGGCGGCCCCAGGACAGGACGCCGCGGCGCAACGCGCCGACGACTTCCCGCATCCACTCGAGGACAAGCGTCGAGAACTGCGGGAGACCGCGATCTCGAACATGATCGATGGCGAGCTGACGCCCGAACAGCGTGAGGGCGGCACCGTCGCCAAAGTCGGCCAGGCCCCGTCTCCCGCGCAGGCGGCCGCCCAGGCGAACGGCGGACCGCAGGCGCGGCAGTTGGCCCGTCAGGGCGATCAGCAGCAGGACCAGTATGTCGAGCTCGAGCAGGAGCGCGCCGACAAGATCTTCGTCATCCTGACGGAGTTCGGCGACGAGCGTCACCCGGACTATCCCGACCAGGACACCGATCCCGACACCCCCGGGCCGGAGCGATTCGACGGACCGCTGCACAACCAGATCCCCGAGCCGGGGCCGGATGACAACTCCACCGTCTGGCAGGAGGACTTCAGCCCCGAGCACTACGAGGACCTCTACTTCGCCACGGGCAAGAAGGCCGAATCCGTCAAGACCTACTACGAGACCCAGTCATCGGGCCGGTACACGGTCGACGGCCAGGTCTCGGACTGGGTCAAGGTTCCGTACAACCAGGCGCGCTACGGGCGCGAGGACGCCGGAGCCTGGAACCTCGTGCAGGACGCCGTCAACCAGTGGGTCGAGGATCAGAAGGCCGCCGGTCGCAGCGACGAGGACATCGCCAAGACGCTCTCGGAGTACGACCAGTGGGACCGCTACGACTATGACGGCGACGGCGTCTTCGATGAGCCCGACGGCTATATCGATCACTTCCAGATCGTCCATGCCGGCGGTGGCGAGGAGGACGGCGATCCGACCTATGGCGAGGATGCCATCTGGTCGCATCGCTGGTACGCCTTCGGCACCGATGCCGGCCGGACCGGCCCCGCCGACAACCCGCTGGGCGGCGCGGAGGTCGGCGACACCGGCGTGTGGGTCGGTGACTACACCGTCCAGCCGGAGAACGGTGGACTGTCGGTCTTCGTGCACGAGTACGGCCACGATCTCGGCCTGCCCGATGCCTACGACACGAGCGGCGCGGGTGACAACAGCAATGAGTTCTGGACGCTGATGGCGCAGAGCCGACTGAATGCCAAGGGAGAGCCGCTCGGCACCCGCCCGGGGGACCTCGGCGCCTGGGAGAAGCTGCAGCTCGGATGGCTCGACTACGAGGCGCAGACGCACACGGAGCAGCGCACCCTCGAGCTCGGCCCGCAGGAGTACAACAGCGACAAGCCGCAGGGGGCGGTCGTGGTGCTGCCGAAGAAGGAGGTCGTCAACGACAACGGCGCGCCGGCCTCGGGGGAGAAGCAGTTCTTCTCGGGCACGGGTGACGATCTGTCGAACACCATGGCGACCGATCTGGACCTCGGCGACGCCTCGGGCGCGCAGCTGACGGCCCAGGCGCGCTTCTCGATCGAGGAAGGCTACGACTACGCCTATCTGCAGGCATCCGCCGATGGCTCGACCTGGACCGATCTGGACGCCACGATCGGCGGCGAGCCGATCGGCACGGATGCCTCGGGGCGGCCGGCGATCGACGGTGAGCAAGAGGACTGGGCCGATCTGGTGGTGCCGTTGGACCAGTTCGACGGACAGCAGATCTCATTCCGGGTGCTCTACCGCACGGACGGCGGTCTGGCCATGCCGGGCCTGTTCCTCGACGACATCGTCGTGTCGGCCGGCGATACCGAGATCCTGAACGATGATGCCGAGAGCGATTCGGGGGCATGGACCTTCGACGGCTTCTCGATCGTGGGGGAGACCACGACGACCCAGGCGAGCAACTACTACGTCATGGGGCACCGGTCGTACACCGGTTACGACCAGTATCTGAAGACCGGTCCCTATAACTTCGGCTTCCTCAACACCAAGCCGGACTGGGTGGAGCACTACGCCTATCAGACCGGACTGCTGGTCTCGTACTGGGACACGTCTCAGGCCGACAACAACGTCAGCCAGCATCCGGGCGAGGGGCGCAATCTCATCGTCGACGCGAATCCGAGGCCGATGATCAATATCGTCACCGGTGAGCCGTGGCGGGCCAGGGTGCAGATGTACGATGCTCCGTTCTCGACCCGGAAGTCGGACTCGATGACGCTGCACACCGACGGCCAGCCCAGCTACCTGCGTGGCCAGGCTGCCAAGCCGGTATTCGACGATACGAAGCAGTACTTCTTCGAGGAGCTGCCGAATCACGGCGTCACGTTGCCGGCCACGGGCTTCAAGGCCCGAGTGGTGCAGGAGAACGGGACGTCCATGAAGGTCAGGTTCAACTGACCCCACCAAGACCGAAGGGGGCGCGCCATCCGGGGGGACAGCGCGCCCCCTTCGCCACGTCGCTCCGACGGTGATCGTCGGGCGGGGGTCTCTGGATCGCTGCCTCAGCCGCGGATGCGCAGCTCCTCGTCGATGGCGCCGGGAGCGCCGCCGAACTCGTCGGCGATCTCGGTCGCGATCTCCTCCTCGGACTCGACGACCTGGTGGCCGTCCTCATCCATCCCGGCGTCGGCCGCGGCGATGATCCGGTGGGCGGTGGCCAGGGCGACGACCGCGACACCCACGGCGATCGCTCCGATGGCGAAGGGCACGTGGACGCTGAACGCCGCGGCGAGGTGCCCGGCGGCGAAGGGTGCGAGGCCGCCGCCGATGAAGCGCACGAAGCCGTAGGCGGCCGAGGCCACCGGACGCTCGACCGGAGAGACGAGCATGACCGCCTGGGTCACCAAGGTGTTGATGACGCCGATGAAGATGCCCGAGGCCACGACGCAGCCGATCATGACGGCCGGAGTGGTGGTGAAGGCTGCCATGAGGGCCAGGTCGACCGCGAACAGGCCGAAGGCGACGTAGAGCGTGGGGGCGGTGCCGAAGGCGGCCTGGAGGCGCGGTGCACCGACCACCGAGAAGAGGGCCACGAACAGGCCCCATCCGAAGAAGACCCAGCCGAGCTCCATGATGCCGAGGTCCAGCGGGAACGGCGCGTAGCCGAGCATCGTGAAGAAGCCCCAGTTGTAGAGCAGGGCCGCGATGCTGACGGTCAGCAGCCCGCGATGCGAGAGCGCCTTGATGGGGGCCAGCAGGGAGGTGGCGTGGTCCGGGCGCGGGGTGGCCGGCAGCAGGAAGACGATGGCGATGAGCGCGATGGTCATCAGGGCGGCGACCCCGTAGAACGGCCCGCGCCAGCTGATGCTGCCGAGGGATCCGCCGAGGAGGGGGCCGGCGGCGATGCCGAGCCCGAGGGCCGCCTCGTAGAGGATGATCGCGCCGGCGAATCCGCCGCGCGCGCTGGAGACGATCGCCGAGAGCGAGGTGGCGATGAAGAGGGCGTTGCCGAGCCCCCAGCCCGCGCGGAAGGCCACGATGCCGTCGATCGACGAGGCCGATCCCGCGAGGGCGGAGAAGACCACGATGATCACGAGCCCGGCGATGAGCGTCTTCTTGGCTCCCAGGCGGCTGGAGACGGCATTGGTGACGAGCATCGCGAAGGCGGTGACGACCAGGTAGCTGGTGAAGAGCAGCGTCACCTGGCTCTCGGAGGCGTCGAGCTGGGACTTCAGCGCCGGGAGGATCGGATCGACCAGGCCGATGCCCATGAAGGACACGACGCAGGCGAAGGCGACGGCGTACACGGCACGGGGCTGCCGGAACATGTCGGTGAAGGAATGGTCAGTGGAAGTCATAGGTCCTGATGAAGCTCTCGAGTGCGGGGAGTGCGGCGGCGATCGAGGCCCGGTCGTCGTCGGAGAGTCGATCGAGCGCGGCGCCGATCAACTCGTCGTACTGGGCGAGGCGCTCGTGCAGCGTCGTGCGCCCTCGTTCGGTGATGCTGATGCGGGTCGCCCGCGCGTCCTCGGCATCCGCGTGGCGCACCACCAGGCCGGCGGACTCCAGACGGCGCACGAGCGCCGTCATGGCGGGCTGGCTCACGGCCTCGCGTTCGGCGAGGGCGGTGATCCGCTGCGGACCGTGCTCGTCGAGGAGCGTCAGGGTGCTGCCGGCGGGGGGGGGGGGGGGGGCGCGGGGGGGGGGGGGGGGGGGGGGGGGGGGGGGGGGGGGGGGGGCGCCCGGTCGGCGCACATCTCAGGCGGTGGACGGTGAGGCTACCCAGCGTGCGCCCGGTGGACTAGCGTCAGACCTGCTCCGCAGCCAGCGCGTCGCCGTCGAAGTCGATACGCCTCCGGCCGACCCCCAGCCCGCCCGATCGGTTGGTTCTCGCGCGAACGTCCCTCTGCGGTCCCACCGGTTGGGCAGGATCAGCCCAACGAGGAGGTGCCGTCGTGCAGGACACCCGCGCTCTCGCCCTGACGTTCGAGGTGAGCGGCCTGCCCCCGGTCAAGACCGAGGCCCTGTCCATCTTCGCCGCCGGGCACCGGCAGGCGACGAGGGTCCGCGCCCTGCTTCAGGCCGCCTGCACGGCGGCCCAGCGCACCGGGTGGACCCCGCTGACCGGGCCGGTCGAGGTGGAACTGACCCTGCGCTGTCCGCCCGGGCACCGCACCTCCGACGCCAGCACCCTGCTGGGCGGGGTGTGCGCGGTGCTCCAGGACAAGAAGCGGGTGTCCAGCATCGGTCTCGCCCACCTCGGCGTGCTCGTCGACGTCGCGCTCTGGGCCGACGACCGGCAGATCCGCCGGCTGTCGTACGTCGAACAGCCGGCGGAGGAGTTCTCATATCTGGTCCGGGTGTCGGCCGTACCGACGATGGTTTGACCGCCGTTCGCGGTGGGGTACCGCGCACGCCGACGAAGGGAGCGCCGATGTCGGAGCCACATGTCACGCTCGACCCGAGCGGGCTTGACCCTGTGCAGCAGAAGCTGCGTG
>JAEZEJ010000055.1 GCA_023417775.1 Actinomycetes bacterium
GGTATGTGCTGGTCCGCGACGACCCGTTCCCGCGCTGGGCGCTCCCCCGGGCGATGGCCCTGCACGACCTCGTACGCGGGCTCGACTCCCACCTGCGCCTCGTCGCGGCCGCCACGACGCCGACCCCGCGCCCGGAGGACGAGGTGGGCCTGACCCCGCGCGAGCACACGATCCTGGCGATGCTGGCCGAGAGCCGCACCGCCGAGTCCATCGGGCGCAGCCTCGGCATCTCCGCTCGGACGGTCCACAAGCATCTTGAGAACGTCTACCGCAAGCTGGGCGTCAGCGACCGCGTCGCCGCGGTGACGTCCGCGCACCGCCGCGGCCTGGTGATGACGCTTGGAGACGAGCAGGTGGGCGGCCGGCCCGAGGCCACCGAGCGGGTACGCGCTCCCCGCTGACGATCAGGAGTCGGTGCGACCGAGCAGGTCGGGACGGCGCTCGGCCGTCCGTAGGCGGGCTTGCTCCCGGCGCCACGCGGCGATTCGCGCATGGTCGCCCGACAGCAGGATCGGCGGCACCTCGTGGTCGCGCCAGCGGGCAGGCTTGGTGTAGACGGGGTACTCGAGGAGCCCGTCGGCGCCGTGCGACTCCTCCGCGAGCGACTCGGGGTTGCCCATGAACCCTGGCAGCAGCCGGATGATTGCCTCGATCATCGCCAGCGCGGCGACCTCTCCCCCGTTGAGCACGAAGTCGCCGAGGGACAGCTCCGCGAGCGCCCAGCGGTCGCCGATCTCATCGATGACGCGCTGGTCGATGCCCTCATAGCGGCCGCAGCAGAAGACGAGGTGACGTTCGGTGCTGAGCTGCACGGCACGCCGCTGGTCGAAGACCTCTCCGGAGGGAGTGGGGACGATGACGACGCTCTCGTCGGTGCACACCGCGTCGAGCGCCTCGCCCCAGGGTTCGGGGCGCATGACCATGCCGGCGCCGCCGCCGTAGAGGGTGTCGTCGACCGTACGGTGGCGGTCGTGGGTCCAGTCGCGGAGGTCGTGGACGCCGATCTCGAGCAGGCCGCGCTCGCGTGCGCGTCCCGGGAGCGAGAGCGTGAGCGGGTCGAGGTACTCGGGGAAGATCGTGATGATGTCGATGCGCACGCCGTCAGTGTCCTTCGGGGCGTGAGACCTCGGCGGCGTCGGGGTCGAGCAGTCCTGGAATGTCCTCGACCGTCACCTGGCCGGCGTCGAGATCGACCTCGGGCACGAGGGCCGCGACGAAGGGGACGAGGATCTCCCGGCCGGAGGCGTCGATCGCGAGGGTGTCGTGGGCCGGGAGGTGGACCACATCGGTGATCGTGCCGACCTGTCGGCCCGAACCGGTGAGGACACGCAGTCCGATGAGCTGGCGATCGTAGTAGGCGTCGTCCTCGTCGGGCAGTTCGTCGGGGTCGATCCGTGCCTCCAGCAGCGAGCCGCGCAATGCCTCGGCGGCCGTGCGGTCGGCGACTTCGCGGAAGCTGACGATGAAGCGCCCCGAGTGAGGGCGGGCGGACACCACGGTGAGCGTGGAGTCACCGCAGACGACCGACGAGCCCGGAGCGAAGCGTCGCTCGGGCTCGTCGGTGCGGACGTCGACGTTGACATCGCCGCGCACGCCGTGCGCTCGGCCGATGCGGCCGATGACGACCAGCATGGCCGGGTCAGCGCTGGCGGTCGACGTCGACGAAGTCGATTCGCGCGCCACCCGAGCCGGCGATGGCCGAGGTGACGGTGCGGATCGCTGTGGCGGTGCGTCCCCCGCGGCCGATCACCTTGCCGAGGTCCTCGGGATGAACCCGGACCTCGAAGAGGTCACCGCGTCGGGTCTGCTTGGTGCGGACCGTGACATCGTCGGGATGCTCGACGATGCTGACGACGAGGTGTTCGACGACCTCCCGCAGGGGCGCACCCATGATCACTCGGCCTCGGGAGCCGGGGTCTCGTCGGCCGGAGCCTCGGGAGCGGGCTCGGCCGCCTTCTCCTCGGCCTTCGGCTTGCTCTTGCCCGTGGTGGCGCCCTTCTTGGGCTCGCTGTGGAGCTCCTTGAGCGCGGCATCGAACAGAGCGGCCTTGTCGGCCTTCGGCTCGGGCTGCCGGAGGGTCGCCTGGCCACCGATATCGCCGGTGAGCTTGAGGATCGCGGTGACGGCCTCGGTGGGCTGGGCGCCGACGCCGAGCCAGTACTGCGCGCGATCGGAGTCGACGTGGATCGTCGACGGCTCGGTCTTGGGGTTGTACGTGCCGATCTCCTCGATCACACGGCCGTCGCGCTTGGTGCGCGCGTCGGCGATGACGATGCGGTAGAACGGGGTGCGGATCTTGCCCATCCGCTTGAGGCGAATCTTGACTGCCACGAGTGTGGTGTCTCCTTGTGATCTGAGCTGTCGGTGACGACGCGACGGCATGTGGGGCAGGCCGTGCGACATCGGGGGCCGGATCCGCGCAGTTGAGAGGGACCGCACGGCACCGGACGCAAGGCACCATTGTGCCAGAGGAGCGCGACCGGTCCAAACACCCCCTGGCGGCCGGGCCCGCCGCGTCCGCCGGCCGGCGGTGAGCCATCAAGCGCTCAGCCCCACCTGGATCGTTGACCACCCACCACCATCGATCACCTCTACACAGCGGTGAGCCATCAACCACCGGACACGTGCCAGGCGGTGAGCCGTCAACCACCGGACACAGCCCGACCGCCGAGCAGCGGTTGATGACCCACCGCCGTGCTGCGGTGCTGGATATCGGTGGCTCGCCACCCATCGGGCACGCCGAGTGGTTGATACTGCACCGTCTTCCAGCAGCGCCGGATTGCGGTGCATCATCAACGAGCCCGAGCCCCGGGCGGTGCGCGATCAACCACTGACCGCAGTCCCCCGCCCATCCGGACACCCGCGATGGTTGATGACTCACCGCCTTGTCGCCCGGCCCGGGCGCGGTGACTCATCGACGACCCGAAGCCCGGCGATGGATGATCAGTCACCGCGATCGGCCATGTCTCGAAGGCGGTGACCTGTCAACCGCCCATCGAAAGCCGGAGCCGGCGAGCCGTATCACCACGGACGACTGCTCACCGCCCGCGCTCAGCCCGACCCCGCTCCCGCCGCCGGACTCAGCTCGCGGGAGCGGCGAACTGCGCGGCGCACAGGCGCTGGTAGGCGCCCCCGGCCTCGATCAGCTCGTCGTGGGTGCCCTGTTCGACGATGCTGCCGTGCTCCATCACGACGATGTGGTCGGCATCGCGGATTGTGGAGAGACGGTGGGCGATGACGAAACTGGTCCGTCCGCTGCGCAGCCGGGTCATGGCCTCCTGCACCAGGGTCTCGGTGCGGGTGTCGACCGAGCTGGTCGCCTCGTCGAGGATGAGGATCGCCGGATCGGCCAGGAAGGCGCGCGCGATCGTCAGCAGCTGGCGCTGCCCGGCGCTGACTCCCCCGCCGTCGTCGTCGATCCGCGTGTCGTAGCCGTCGGGGAGCGTCCGCACGAAGTGGTCGACGTGCGCGGCCTCCGCCGCGCGGCCGACCTCCTCGGGTGAGGCGTCGTCGGCGCCGTAGGCGATGTTCTCGCCGATCGTGCCCGCGAACAGCCAGGTGTCCTGAAGCACCACCCCGAACTGATCCCGCAGATCGGCGCGGCGCAGATCGGCGATGTCGATGCCGTCGAGCGTGATCCGGCCCGCATCGAGCTCGTAGAAGCGCAGCAGCAGATTGGTCAGAGTCGTCTTGCCGGCACCCGTCGGACCCACGATCGCGATCGTCTGACCCGGCTCGGCGACCAGCGACAGGTCCTCGATGAGCGGGTCGTCGGAGTAAGAGAAGGACACGTCCTCGAAGGCCACCCGGCCGCGGACCGGACGGACCGGGTCGACCGGATCGGCCTCCGGCTTCTCGCGCGACTCGTCGAGGAGCGCGAAGACCCGCTCGGCGGACGCCAGGCCCGACTGCAGCAGGTTGATCATCGCCGCCACCTGGGTCAGCGGCTGGGTGAACTGGCGCGAGTACTGGATGAAGGCCTGCACCGAGCCGATCGAGAGTGTGCCCGAGGCGACGCGCACGCCGCCGATGACCGCCACCAGGACGTAGTTCAGATTGGAGACGAACATCATCACCGGCTGGATGACACCGGAGATGAACTGGGCCCGGAAGGAGGCGTCGAACAGGGCCTCGTTGCTGGCATCGAAGTCCTGCCGCGCCCGCTCCCGCCGGCCGAACACCTTGACGACCTCATGCCCGGTGAAGGTCTCCTCGACATGGGCGTTGACCCGGCCGGTCTGAGCCCACTGTGCGATGAACTGCGGTTGCGAACGCTTCATGATCTGCCCGGTCACCACGATCGCGACGGGGATGGTCACGACCGCGATGAGGGTCAGCAGCGGCGAGATCGTCACCATCATGACGAGGGTGCCGATGACCATGAGCAGGCTGGTGATCATCTGGCTCAGCGTCTGCTGCAGGGACTGCGCGATGTTGTCGATGTCATTGGTGGTGCGTGAGAGGATCTCCCCGCGCTCCTGCCCGTCGAGATAGGACAGCGGGACGTGGTGCACCTGATCCTCGACATCGCGGCGGAGTCCGGCGACCATGCGCTGCACCGCGGTCGTGGACAACACGCCCTGGAACCACATGAACAGCGACGCCACCAGGTAGAGGCCGGTCGCGGTGAGGAGCACGAGGGCCAGCGCCCCGAAGTCGATGCCCTGTCCGGGCTGCAGGTCGACCGACCCGATGAGCTGGGCGAGACGGTCATTGCCCTGTTCGCGCAGCTGCTCGACGACCTGCTCCTTGGTGGCTCCCTCAGGGAAGCGGCTGGACAGGAAGCCGTCGAAGACGAGGTCGGTGGCGTGGCCGAGGATGCGCGGCCCGACGACCGAGAGGACCGTGCCGACGAGCCCGAAGGTGAGGACTCCCCAGACGACGATGCGTTCGGCGAAGAGTCGTCGCACCAGGCGGGCGAAGGTGCCGCGGAAGTCGGCCGGCTTCGCCGGTGGCGCCGCTTGCTGGCTCATGGCGACACCGCTGTCGCCATGAACGACCCCATGTTCCGCCCGCTCATGAGGCCGCCTCCTGTTCGGTCAGCTGCGAGAGCACGATCTCGCGATACACGTCGTTGTCGGCCATCAGCTGTTCATGGGTGCCGGTGCCCACCACATTGCCGCGATCCATCACGACGATCCGATCGGCATCGCGGATGGTGCTGATCCGCTGCGCCACGATCACCACGGCGGCATCGGCGGTGACCGGGCGCAGCGCGCGACGCAGGGCGGCATCGGTCGCGAAGTCGAGGGCGGAGAAGGAATCGTCGAAGAGGTAGACCAGCGGGCGCCGGACGAGCGCGCGGGCGATGGCCAGCCGCTGCCGCTGGCCGCCGGAGAGATTGGACCCGCCCTGGCTGACCGGCGCCTCGAGTCCCTCCGGAAGGCGTTCCACGAAGTCCCGGGCCTGGGCGATCTCGAGCGCCTCCCACAGCTCCTCATCGGTCGCGTCTGCGCGGCCGAAGCGCAGATTGGAGGCGATGGTGCCGGTGAACAGCATCGCCTTCTGCGGGACGAGTCCCATGACCGCCCAGATGTCGGCCGGCCGCAGCTCGCGCAGATCGTGGTCGTCGAGCCGCACTGCTCCCTCGGTGACATCGAAGAGCCGGGTCATCAGACCGAGGACCGTGGACTTCCCGCTCCCCGTGCCGCCGACGATGGCCGTGGTCTCCCCGGGGCGCACCGCGATGGAGACGTGCCGTACGACATCGTGCTCGGCCCCGGGATACCGGAAGGAGGCGGAGTCGAGATCGAGCCGACCGTCGGTGATCGTCACCTCGGGCGCATCGGGGTCGAGGTCGATGACCGGTTCGGTGTCGAGGACCTCGGTGATGCGCTCGGCGGACACCTCGGCCCGCGGCCACAGCATGAAGATGAAGGTGGCCATCATGACCGACATGAGGATCTGGATCAGATAGTTCTGGAAGGCCGTGAGCGCGCCGATCTCCAGATCCCCCGATTCGATGCGGTGCGCGCCCCACCAGATCGCCAGGACGACCGAGAGGTTCATGATGCCCATCAGCAACGGGAAGAAGATGCTCATGAGCCGGCCCGCCGAGATGGCGACATCGCGGTAGGCCGTATTGGCCTCGCCGAAGCGCTCGGTCTCGTAGCGCTCCTTGACGAAGGCGCGGATCACCCGGATGCCCGTGATCTGCTCGCGCATGATGCCGTTGATGCCGTCGATGCGGGTCTGCATCAGACGGAACAGCGGGCGCATCCGCCGGATGATGAGGGACAGCGTGATGACCAGCACCGGGAGCACGATGATGAGCACGCCGGAGAGCTCGACATCCTGACGCAGCGCCATGACGATGCCGCCGATGCCCATGATCGGGGCGACGAGGAGCATCGTCAGCCCCATGAAGAGCAGGAGCTGCACCTGCTGCACGTCGTTGGTGGAGCGCGTGATCAGCGTCGGCGCGCCGAACTGGGACATCTCCCGCGCCCCGAAGCCCTCGACCGCCCCGTAGACCCCCGCGCGCAGATCACGGCCGACCCCCATCGCCACCCTCGACCCGATGTAGACCGCGACCACATTGGTGACCACCTGCACGACGGTCACGGCCAGCATGAGGCCGCCGACCCGCCAGATATAGCCGACATCGCCCTGCGCGACGCCGTCGTCGATGATGTCGGCATTGAGACCGGGGAGATACAGCGTGGCCAGGGTCTGCACCAGCTGGAAGACCGCCACCCAGGCGATCGCACCGCGATAGGGGCGCAGATGTCTGCGCAGGAGTCCGATCAGCACCTCGTCAGCCTACGCCCGGGCGCCGACGGCGATCCTAGACGACGAGGTCGAGGGCGACGACGATGATCAGACCAGTCACCGACAGGACGGTCTCCATGATCGACCAGGACTTGATCGTCTGCCCGACCGAGAGCTTGAAGTACTCCTTGACCAGCCAGAAGCCCGCGTCGTTGACGTGGGAGAAGAACACCGAGCCGGCACCGATCGCCAGCACCAGCAGCGAGACCTCGCCGGCCGCGAGATCGCCGGCGATCGGGGCCATGATGCCCGCCGCCGTGACCGTCGCGACCGTCGCCGAGCCGGTCGCCAAGCGGATCAATACCGCCACGCCCCAGGCCAGCACGACCACCGAGAAGCCGCTGTCGCTCACCCAGTCGGCGATCACTCCGGCGATCCCCGTGTCGACGAGGGTCTGCTTGAAGCCACCACCGGCACCGACGATCAGCACGATGCCCGCGATCGGCGGGAGCGACTTCTCGATGCTGCCCATGATGTCGCCCCAGGACATGCCGCCGCCACGCCCCAGCGTGACCATCGCGACCAGCACCGCCAGCAGGAGGGCGATGAACGGGGTGCCGATGAAGTCGAGCGCGGACTTGAGCAGGCCGTCCTGACCGACCACGTCGGCCAGCGTCTTGCCGAGCATCAGCACCACCGGCAGGAGCACTGTCGCCAGGGTCAGCGCGAAGGAGGGGCGCTTGCCGCTCCGCTCCTCGCTGCTGTCGAAGAGTTCCGGAGGCGGGACGTCGACCCACCGCGCCGCGACCTTCGCGAACAGCGGACCGGCGACGATGATCGTCGGGATCGCGGCCAGCACGCCCAGGCCGAGGGTCAGACCCAGATCGGCGTCCAAGGCGTCGACCGCCGCCAGCGGACCCGGGTGCGGCGGCACGAAGCCGTGCATCGCCGAGAGACCGGCCAGCGCGGGCAGCCCGAGGGCGATGAGCGACTTGTTGCTGCGTCGCGCCACCAGGAAGATGACCGGCATCAGCAGGACCAGCCCGATCTCGAAGAACATCGGCAGCCCGATGATCGCGCCGATGGCCGCCATCGCCCACGGCAGCATCCGGTCGCTGGAGCGACCGATGATCGTGTCGACCACCTGGTCGGCGCCCCCGGAGTCGGCGAGCAGCTTGCCGAACATCGCGCCCAGCGCGATCAGTGTCCCGACGCTCGCGACCGTGTCGCCGAGGCCCCCGGAGAAGCTCTCGACGACGTCGGCCATCGGCTGCCCGGCCACCGCGCCGACCGTGAGCGATCCGAGGATGAGCCCCAGGAACGGGTGGAACTTGAAGAAGGTGATGAGCACGACGATGACGGCGATGCCGATCAACGCGGCGATGATCAGCTGCACGCTCCCCGCGGCGGGCGTGACGGGATCGGCGGTGAACAGATCGGTGATCATGCTGACCTCTCGGGGATGCGATAGCGACGCAGGAAGGCCCGGGCGATGTCCTCGGGCGGGAGCGTGATGTCGAAGACGCCGCCGTTCTCGTCGGCCGCGAGCTGTTCGAGGGTGTCCTCCTGGGACTGCAGGAGCGAGGCCGGCATGAAGTGGTCCCGGTGCTCCATCCGCTCGCGGATCAGATCGTGGTCACCGACCAGATGCAGGAAGAGGGTCCGGGGCGCGTGCCGGGTCAGCACATCACGATAGGAGCGACGCAGGGCCGAGCAACTGATGATGCCACCGCTCTCCTCGTGATCGGCCAGCCATCGTCCGATGTCCTCCAGCCACGGCCAGCGATCCTCATCGGTCAACGGGGTGCCCTCGGACATCTTCGCGATATTGGCCGGAGGGTGGAAATCGTCGCCGTCGGCGTACTCGATGCCCACCAGGTCAGCCACGGCATGTCCGACGGCCGACTTGCCGACCCCCGAGATGCCCATGACCACCACGAGCGGTGCTGCTGTCATGGTGCTGACACTAGAACCGCCGGGGGCAAAGCGCCACCACCGCGGCAGATCAGTCGTCGAGCGCCGCGACCACGGCCCGTTCGAGATCCTCGAAGGCGGTCAATTCGATGACCTCGCCGTCGACGAAGAAGGTGGGAGTGCCCTCGACGCCGAGCGCTCGGCCGTCCTCGAAGTCGGCTGCCACGCGCATCACGGTCTCGTCATCGGCGACGGCGGCATCGTAGGCATCCAGGTCCAGTCCGAGCTCATCGGCCAATCCCCGGAAGTACGGCGCCTGATCGACCCCGCTGGTGCCGTGCCACTCCTCCTGGGTCTCCAGCAGCCGGGCGTACATCTCCTCGAAACGGTCCTGCTGGCCAGCGGCCTCCGCCGCGAGCGCCGCCGGGACGGAGTTCGGATGACCCGGCATCGGGAAATACCGGACGGCGAACTCGATGCGCCCCTCGTAGTCCTCGCGCAACTGCTCGACATAGGGATAGAAGGCGCGGCAGACCTCGCACTCGAAGTCGATGAACTCGACGACGGTCACGGTCGCATCATCGGATCGGTCGAGGTATCGCGTGTCGTCCGCGACGAGGGAGACCTCATCGGGTGACGGCGAGCCGTCCTCGCGCGTCTCGGAGGAGCCCCCGGCCCAGAACGCCGCCACAGCCACGACGGCGATCGCCAGGATCACCACGGCGACCCCGATGAGGACGCGGGTCCGCGTCGTCACAGCAGGTCTCGCAGCTCCTTGGGCAGCTCGAAGTCTTCGGCTCCCCCCTGCTGCGGGAAGCCGAAGGCTCCGGCGCCGTTCTCCGGCTTGGCCGGCTGCTCGGAGGCGGCCGCCGCGCGCTTGGCGGGATTGCCCGAGACCTTCTTGCCCTTCTTCCCCTTCTTGCCCTGCGGCTTCTGCTTGGCGCCGGCGCGCTTGCTGACACCCGGCATGCCGGGCATCGGGCCCATGCCCGGCATTCCCGGCATGCCACCGCCCTTGGCCATCTTCTGCATCATCTTGCTGGCCTCGAAGAAGCGGGTGACGAGCTGGTTGACATCGCTGACCTGGGTGCCCGAGCCCTTGGAGATCCGGGCTCGACGGGAGCCGTCGATGATCTTGGGGTTCTCACGCTCCGCCGGGGTCATGGAACGGATGATCGCCTTGATCTTGTCCATGTCGCGCTCGTCGAAATTGGCCAGCTGGTCCTTGAACTGGCCCATGCCGGGCATCATGCCCAGCAGCTTGGTCATCGAGCCCATCTTGGCGAGGGCTTCCATCTGCTGCAGGAAGTCCTCGAGGGTGAAGGTGCCACCGGCGACCTTCTCCGCCGCGGCCTGCGCCTGGTCGGCGTCGAAGGCCTTCTCGGCCTGCTCGATGAGGGTGAGGACATCGCCCATGTCGAGGATGCGCGACGCCATCCGGTCGGGGTGGAAGACATCGAAGTCGTCGAGCTTCTCACCCGTCGACGCGAACATGATCGGGCGCCCCGTGATGGAGCGGATCGAGAGCGCCGCGCCGCCACGGGCGTCACCGTCGAGCTTGGACAGCACCACACCGGTGAAGTCGACGCCCTCGGCGAAGGCCTCAGCCGTCACGACGGCATCCTGGCCGATCATCGCGTCGATGACGAAGAGCACTTCGTCGGGGTTCACGGCGTCGCGGATGTCCGAGGCCTGCTTCATCAGCTCGGCGTCGATGCCCAGACGACCCGCGGTGTCGACGATGACGACATCGTGCAGGGTGCGCTTGGCCTCGGTGATCGCATCCCGGGCGACCTGGACCGGATCGCCGACCCCGTTACCGGGCTCGGGGGCGAAGACCGTGACGCCCGCCTGCCCGCCGACGACCTGGAGCTGGTTGACGGCATTGGGACGCTGGAGGTCCGCCGCGACCAGCATCGGCGAATTGCCCTGGTCCTTGAGCCAGCGGCCGAGCTTGCCCGCCAGGGTGGTCTTGCCGGCGCCCTGGAGGCCCGCGAGCATGATGACGGTCGGCGGGTTCTTGGCGAACTGCAGCCGACGCGTCTCGCCACCGAGGATCGAGACGAGCTCCTCGTTGACGATCTTGATGACCTGCTGGGCCGGGTTCAGCGCCTGGCTGACCTCCGCGCCCCGGGCGCGCTCCTTGACATTGCCGATGAACGCCCGCACCACGGGCACAGCAACGTCGGCGTCGAGCAAGGCTATCCGGATCTCCCGGGCGACCTCGTCGATGTCGGCCTCGGACAGCTTGCCTTTGCCTCGGAGCGTCTTGAACGCCGACTGCAGCCGGTCTTGGAGCGAATCGAACATAGGGCTTCAGGGTATCCGAGGCGATGAACCCTCCGCTGCCGGTATACCCGACTTCAGCGCGGATCGGACGGCTGGCGATGCGACATCACGCACCCGACGGCTCCCTGTGCGGGACCGCTCACCGCTCACCGGTCAATGCGGCCGCGACCCGAGCACGCAATGTCTCCGCCGCGTCGGCCGTCAAGCACTCCCCCGAGCGATCGACGACATAGAACACATCACGCGCCTCGTCGCCATAGGTGTCCGTGTGCGCCGAGCGGATCGAGAAGCCCGCGGCGATGATCGTGTGGCACACCACCCACAACAGCGCTCGACGGTCCGCCGCCCGCACCTCCAGCAGTGTCGCGGTCTGCTCCATCGCCTCGAGCACGGCCACTCGCGGCAGGGTGTCACCGGGATCGAAGGTCAACCGACGGGTGAGGTCGACGGTCCCGTCCAGCACGCCGCGGAGACGTTCGCGCAGGGCGGGAGCGTCCACGTCGGGCCGCGACACCTCCCAGAGGGTCGCCGCTCCCCCGCCGTCTGTCGCCACCCGGACGGATCGGATCGAGAGCCCGGCCAGCGACATCGCTCCGGCGAGATCGCCCAGGAGGCCGGGCCGGTCCCCCGCCACGATCAGGAGCAGGGATCCGTCGTGGTGGTTCTCGGACGTCAGCAGGAGCGTCGTCGGGCCCACGGTCGTGAGATCGGGGACAGGCACGCCCGCGGGCCAGCCGGGCACCCCGAGATCCTCATCGGGCACTCCGGTCAGCACGGCACGGACCTTCTCGACCAGTCCCTCGATCAGCCCGCGTCGCCACCGGCTCCACGCCTGATCGCTCGTCGCGAGGGCGTCGGCCGCCGTCAGCGCGGCCAGGGACTCCAGGAATGACGGCGTCCTGACGATCTCGGCGACATTGGCCGCCGTGTGCGGATCCTCGATATCGCGCCGGGTCGCGACCGTGGGGAGCAGCAGATGCCAGCGCACGAGAGCGGCGATGGCCGCTGCCTCGGCGGCGCCGAAGCCCCAGCGCCGCGCGATCTCCTCGGCCATCGGCGCACCGACCTCGCTGTGATCGCCCGGCCTGCCCTTGCCGATGTCATGGAGCAGCGCGGCGACCACGAGCAGATCGGGACGGGCCGCATCCCGGCTCGAACGCGTCACCTGGACAGCCGTCTCCACGCTGTGCCGGTCGATGGTGAACCGGTGCACGGGCGAGGACGAGCCCCGCAGGCGGATGTCCTCCCACTCGGGCAGCAGTCGCTCGACGAGACCGGCGAGATCGAGCTCCTCCCAGACATCGATCAGGCCGTGCCCGGCGCTCAGCAGCTCGACCATCCACCGCCGGGTCGAGTCGGGCCACACCACCGGAAGAGGGCCGAGCTCACGGACCAAACGGCCGACCGAACCGGGATTCATCGGCAACGACCGCCTCGCCGCGACGGCCGCGAAGCGCAGCAGCAGCTCCGGATCGGTACCCGGGTCCGCCTGGCGCGTCACCACGACCTCGCCCGCCAGCACCCCGACTCCCGGAGCAGCCGGCTCGATCGACGGCCCCCGTGCCCCCACTCTCCGGTGCGGATCACGGCTGACGCTCGCATCGACCCTGCGCCAGGTGACCGAGGCCAGGTGCGCGATGCGCCGGCCGATGTCCCGCACCTCGATATCGAGTTCGCCCGGCGTCAGACCCCATCGCTCGGCGATATCGGGGATCAACTCCGGCAGCATCCGGTCGCTGCGCCGCCCGGCGACCTCGTGGAGCGTGTCGCGCAGACCCAGGAGCCGCTCACGCAGGGTCTCGGCCTCCTCGCGAGGCACCTCGACCAGCCAGGTCGCGCGGAGCGCCCGCAAGGTGACCGAGTCCCGGAGCCCTCCACCCGACTCCTTGAGATCGGGCACGGCGGCGTGCGCGAGCCACCCGCAGCGCTCGATGCGCTCTCGCCGCGCGGTCCGCACCTCCTCGATGCGTCGTCGCGCTTCACGCCGCCAGCCCGCGAGGACCTGCGAGCGGACCGCCGCCGTCACGTCGGCGTCGCCGGCGACACAGCGCGCGTCGAGCATCCCCATGGCCACCCGATAGTCGTCGCGGGCGGCGCGCACGGTGTCCTCCGTCGACCGCACCGCGTGATCGAGGGCGATCCGTCGGTCCCAGAGCGGATACCAGAGCTCCTCGGCGACCCGGGCCACGTCGGCGTCCGCGACGCCGGGATCGTGCAGCAGGACGACGTCGAGATCGCTGTACGGCGAGAGCTCGCGGCGTCCATAGCCCCCGACAGCCACCACGGCGAGGCCACCGGGAGCATCCATCCCGGAGGCC
>JAEZEJ010000107.1 GCA_023417775.1 Actinomycetes bacterium
CCATTTTGGGGGGGGCGTAGCCGGGGGCCTACTGGCGCGATCTCTTAACGCACCTTCTTGACGATCGACTGCAGCTCACCGACGCCCAACTGGTAGGGGCCTCCCGAACCGGAGATGGTTCCGGGCATCTCGAGCGTCTCGCCGTTCGGCAGGGTCGCCGTGACCGTGTAGTCGATGGTGACACCGATGGCATACGATCCCGAGCGGCGATAAGCGTGCTCCACGGCGCCCTCCTGGCCGACCTCCGCGTCGGCGACGCCCGCGCCGGTGGCGGAGGCCCCGTCGCCGAAGTTCCAGGTGACGTCCTCGACCGAGAAGTTCAGCGGAATGTCGAAGCCGAGCACATCGACGTTGACCTGCTGATCCGCATCGTCGACGTACATATTGGTGGGGAAGTTGACGTAGCTGCGTGTGCCCGGCTCGGTCGTGATCTCCGCGCCGGGGGCCACGGCCCGGGCGCTGTCGACGATGTCGGCGATGGTGATCTGGACCGGCGCATTGGCCGGAGGCGGATCATTCGGTCCCCGGCACGTCACACCAGAGCGATCGAACTGAGGCCCGTCGACGAAGCTGCCGTCGGGATTGCGCATCCTGACGAAGACCCAATAGCGATTCTCGCCGTCGGGGCACTGCGCGGAGAATCCCGTGCAGAGATCATCGCTGATCTGGTAGTCGCCGGTCTCCGGATCGGTGATCGTGATGCCATTGGACGGGCAGTACGGCACGTACACGTACTCCGGGTAGGGTTCCGGGTCGGTGAAGATCGGCCGATCCGTGCCACCTCCGCCACCCGGTTCGACGATCGTGTCACCTGGGTCGGTACCGACGAGATCGTCATCGTCCCAGTCCCACCCGGCGAACGCCGGGCCGGCGCTCCCGATGAGCACGGCCGCCAGCGCTACCGCGGCTACACGCAGCCCTCGACGCACGAAGGTCACTCCCCTAGATCGAAGTTCAACAGCGTCCATTCCTCGCCCGTCCACTGCAGGTTGAGCGAGGCCGGCACACCGTCGGCGGCCGGCAGCGGCTCGACATCCTCCGGGTCGGCGCTGTTGACGCGCTGACCCTCGGGGATGTCCATCGCCACCGAGAGATTGTAGTAGACATCGTCGTTGACCTGCAGATCGGTGACCGTGAAGGTCGGCTCGGAGCCGGCGATCTGCAGCTTCTTGCTGTCAGCCGATGCGAATCGCTGCAGCGAGGCACATCCCTGACAGGCGCTCTCGTCGGCGATGTCGAGTACCGGATCGGCATCGCCGGTCGCATAGGCGTAGAAGATCAGGTCCATCGCGTACTGGGCGAACTCCTCGGCGCTCTCCTCGGAGTTCTCGGGCTCGCCGGGCGCCGGCGGCGCCTCGGTGGCGCTCCACTCCCAGACGTCCTCGCTCGCGCTCGCACTACCGGCGTCCGCGTCGGGAAGATCCGATCCGCCGTCATCGGAGCACGCGGCGAGGGAGAACGCCAACAGCACGGCGGCGGCGCCGACCCCTCGTCGCCGAGCGAACGAGGAGCCGGCGTCGCGCGCCGTGATGTCGGGCCGCACCGTCGATCAGCGCGGGGAGGTGAGCGGCGAGAGCACGGGATGCTTGTCCTGCTCCTTGGCGCCCTCGGCGAACTTGTTGTGCTGGAAGGCCACATCGGTGCCCGCGCCGGCGAAGGCCTGGCACAGATTGGTCAGCGTCTGCTTGAACTGCACCCAGGACTCGTTGAACTGGGCGGCACCGGCCGACTGCCACTCCTCATTCGCCTGCGTGAGCGAGGCATCCACATTGGTGATCATGGCGTCGGTGTCCTGCATCGAACGCTGAAGCGTCGTGTACAGCGCGTGCAGGTCTTCGATCCGTGCTCCGGCCATCTGAATTCTCCTCAGTATGTTGGTCCGTCCCCCGAACCCCGCCGAAGGACCACTACGTTGACAAGACAGTACCGAACTCTACGATCCTTCCCCTAGGCTCGCCCACTCAGAGGCCGATCGAGGCGGGTCCTGGTACCTTCTCTTTCAGCTTCAGTGTCTTTCCAGCTTCACTGTCGAGGGGTGGATCGGTGACCGACCAAGAGGACAATCTGTACAAGGCCGCACTCGGTCGCGCACGGACGCGGATCGGCCAGGAACGCGATGCGTTCGATATCGGGGGCGATCCCACATCGGCGATCACCCGGGCCATCGCGACCGACGGCGGATGGGACTGCAGCGAGGCCGATGGCTGGCTCGAGGATCTCTCGCACCAGGTCAGCGGTCTGCGCGAGGCCTTCGACCAGGCGTGGAACGACATCAACTCGGCCCACGAAGCCCAGCCCGACAAGGTCGACGAAGGCGACTGGCGCGGCCGGTCGTACTACACGCTCCAGAGCCCACTGATTCTGCAGGCATACTGACATGACCGTACGTATGAACGTCGGCGCCCTCGACTCCGCGATCTCCGCGGTCGAGGAGCTTGCCAATGACATCGCCAATGCCCGCACCGCCTGCATCAACGCCGTGCCGTATCGCGGGCCGTCCCTGTCGAGCCTGACCGGAGGTTCGGTCACCGTGACCGCGCCGGAGTGGCTCAGGGAGCAGAAGACCGACCCGCTGGGGGTCGTCCTCGATCTCGCCCGTCTCCTCGACACCGATGGCGAGGGCGAGGTCGTGTGGACGGGATCCACCGACGGCTCCATCCAGGACATCAAAGAGGAACTCGGCCGACAGATCGCGTCACGCGCCGAAGAGCTGGAGGATGTCGAGTCGCCGGAGGATCTCGATGAGTTCCTCGAAACGCTGGAACTGCTCGACACCTACGCCGATGATCCCGATGTCACCGGGGCCTTCGTCAATGCGATCGGCCCTGAGGGCCTCAACCGGCTGATCCAGCAGGCGGGGTCGATGACCGGCCCGTACGCCGACTATCCGAACCCGAACGGCATCTACGAGGACTCGTCCTATGGCGAGGAGTTCGAGCGTGTCGTCGCCATGCAGGACACGTTGGCCGAGACGCTGAGCCAGAGCGTCGCCACGGCATCGCTCGCCGGCAACCTGCCCGCCAACTTCGGTGAGGACTTCGTCCGCGGCGGTGACCCGCGCTCCGCCGCCATCCTCTTCGACTACGCGGCGCGGGGCGGGCACGAGTTCGGCTCGGAGTTCCTCGTCTCCGCCGGGGATGCGCTCATCGAGTGGGAGAACGGGGAGGGCGGCATGTACTGGTCGAACTTCCCTGGGAACGACCAGCAGTTCGGCACCGCCGACATGAACGCCCTGCGTGATCCCACGGTGGCCTGGATGGAGGCACTCTCGCTGAGCACAGACGGCTCGCAGGAGGTGTTGCTCGACACCGACCGGGCCGCCTACCTCCTGGAGCGCTTCAGCCCGATGGAGGACGTGGAGGGCGCGGCCGCCGGCAAGGTCCTGCAGACCGCCACGATCGATCAGGCCCTCGACAGCGGTACACACGGACGCGATGCCGCCACCATCTCCTCGTGGGCCATCGAGCACTTCGGCGGCGACGCCGAGCCTCTGGATGGCATCAAGGAGGAGTTGGGCGGCATCGTGGCCACCTATATCCGCGATGTCGACCGGGTCTCCTACGACCTGGGCTCGGCCGAGGGCTCAGGGATCTACGGTGCCGGCGATGTTCCGGGCGGCACGATGGACGGAGAGGGGTTCCCGCCCTATGGCATCCGTCTCAACCGCGATGCGCTGGCCAATCTGCTCGGCGATATCGGCGACAACGACTCCGCCGTCTCCATCGTCGGCGGAGCGGCCAGCCGACTGAACTCTGCGCGACTCGATGAGGCGATCGGCGCGATCGCGGACAATCCGGCGCCATCGGGTTCGATCGGCACCGATGACCCGCTTTACAACGCCGCTCGCAACAACGGGTCGTTCACCGGCTTCCTCTACGACAGCATGCTCCAGGGCGATATCGCGAGCGCTCAGGGTGACGCCGAGCAGCGTCAGCGCATGGCCGAGTTGCTGCTGTTGCCGGCAGATGCGGTGAAACTGCCGGGCGGCCCCATCGGCTCCTATGTCATCGGTCAGATCAAGCGAGAGGTCACTAACGAGTTCGTCGGCGATGGCGTCAGCGACACCATCGCCGGATCCAATGACGCGTACGACGACATCATGTCCTTCACCCAGATGCAGGCGCTCGAGTCCTTGGTGTTCTCCGACGAGGACATCCCAATGGGCGATCTCGCCGAGGTGTGGCCCGGTGCCGCCGACGGTGATCCCGTCCCGATGTCGGAACTCACGAACGAGGATCGCACCGCGATCATCAACACGGTGCGCTCTGGCGGTCAGGACTATGGAACAGCTGTGCGCAATGGTGTCGACGACGGCCGAGACGATCTGATCCAGCAGTACGGGCGTCCATGATGGACCGGCGCAGAGCCGCCATCGCGACGGCGGCGATCGGGGTTCTCGCGCCCATCCTCACCTCCTGCGGGGGACCGGGGTACGACCACGAGACTGCGTGCTCGATCTCGGCGGATATCGTCGGCGAGGCCCTCGGCACCGATCGGTTCGAGGCCACGGCCGAGTCGTTGTCCGATGTGCCGGTCGAGCTCCCCGAAGGCGGCTCCATCGACGCCTGTCTCATCGAGACCGATGACGACACGCTGCGCGTGTTGGCGCAGGTGCGGGGCAAGGACTTCCTGCGCGGACAGCTCGATGCTCTGGACGACACCGCACCCACGTTCGATCTCGGCGAGGGGACCGCGCGCGTCACCGATGACGGCGGAACCTGGATCTGCGGCAATGTCTGGCTGCAGGCAGCGCTCGACGAGGGCCAGCTCGCCTCGACGGACGCCATGCGCGAGGCCCTGGAGACGCTCGCCGATGTGGTCGGATGTTATGAGGCGGCGGCCGGCTGAGCCGAGACGTACCGCGGTCCCGCTTCGAGCCTTCTCGCTCGCCGATCGTGGACGGTCACCCGTAGCAGGGCTCAGCGACGGAGGAGGCCGACCAGTCGATCCGCCGCCGACATGACCTCCTGGGCATCCGATCGCGCACCGAAGGTGAAGCGCACAGCGGTCTGCGCGGTGGCGGAGTCATAGCCCATCGCCGTCAGCACATGGCTCGGCTCATCGCTGCCTGCCGCACAGGCGGAACCGCTCGAGCAGTACACGCCCTCGCGTTCGAGATCGAGCAGCACCGACTCACCGCTGCGCCCCGGTAGGACGAAGGAGGCGTGGCCGGCCAACCGCCGGGTGCGGTGGCCGGTGAGAACGGCCTCCGGCACCCCGGTGAGCACTCGGTCGATGAAGGCATCACGCAACGCCGTCAACTCCCCCGGGTCCTCGGCGGCGGCGAGGTCGAGGGCCGTCGCCATGGCGACGGCGGCGGCGACATTCTCGGTGCCGGAGCGCCGGTCCCGCTGCTGTCCTCCCCCGTGGATCAGCGCCTCGAAGGGGGTCCGCCGGCGCAGGTAGAGCACGCCGATGCCCTTGGGGGTGCCGATCTTGTGCCCGGCCAGGCTCAGCGCCTGCACCCCGAGTCGATCGACGTGCAGGTCGAGGGTTCCGGCGGCCTGCACCGCATCGGTATGGAAGGGCACACCGTGCTCGGCGGCCACGCCGCTCAGCTCGGCGATCTCCTGTGTCGTGCCGACCTCGTTGTTGGCGTACTGGATGCTGACGAGCGTCGTGTCCGCGCGGATCCTCTCCACGAGCGTTCCCGGCCCGACGACCCCCGCGCCGTCGACCGGCAGCCGCTCCACCTCGAATCCCATCCGCTCCAGCCAGGCCGCGGACTCCAACACCGCCGGATGCTCGATCGCGCTCACCAGCACATGCCGGCCTCGGGGTCCCGCCAGCGCGATCCCCTTGACCGCGGCGTTGTCGGACTCCGTGCCCCCCGAGGTGAAGAGCACCTCGGCAGGCCGGGCCCCGAGATGCCCCGCCACGCGGGCTCGGGCCTCCTCCAAGGCGCGCTCAGCGACGCGGCCGGGCTCATGCTGGCTCGCCGGATTGGCGAATCCTCCGGTCAGATGAGGCCACATCGCCTCCAGCACCTCGCGCCGCGGCGGGGCCGTGGCCGCTTCGTCGAGGTAGGTCATCGGCTCAGCGCCTCAGGTCGAGGCCCAGATCGAGGGCCGGGACGCCGTGGGTCAAGGCGCCGACGCTGATGACGTCGACACCCGTGCGGGCGATCTCCCCGATGGTCTCGAGACTCACGCCCCCGCTCGCCTCGACGATCGCGCGACCGTCCACGAGCTCGACCCCTCGACGCAGATCCTCCAGCGAGAAGTTGTCGAGCATGATCGTGTCGACGCCCCCGGCCAGCACCGCCTCGATCTGATCGATGCGGTCCACCTCGACCTCGATATGCGTGGTGTGCGGCAGTCGTTCGCGCGCCTCGCGGATCGCCGTCGTGATGTCATCGGTGAGCGCCAGGTGGTTGTCCTTCGCCATGACGGCGTCCGAGAGCGAGTACCGGTGGTTGTGACCGCCACCGCACCGCACCGCGTGGCGTTCGAGGGCGCGTAACCCGGGGGTCGTCTTCCGCGTGTCGACGACCCGCGCGCCGCTGCCCTCCACCGCCGCGACATAGCGCGCGGTGAGCGTCGCGACACCGCACATCCGCTGCAGGAGGTTCAATCCGACCCGCTCGCCGCGCAATACGGAGCGGGCCGAGCCGGCGACCGAGGCGAGCGTCTCGCCGGGCTCGAAATGCGCACCATCGGCCAGGTGCAGCGTCACGTCGACCCCGTCGTCGAGCGCCGTCATCGCCCGGGCGAAGACCTCGCCGCCGCTGACGACCCCCGGCTCCCGCGCGACCACCTCCGCAGTGGCGGTGGCCGTGGCCGGGACGAAGGCCTCGGAGGTGAGATCGCCGAAGGGCGCGTCCTCGTCGAGGGCCGCGAGGACCACCTGGTCGATCTGTCGTCGGGTCAGCATCAGACCTCCAAGCGAACGGCCGAGTGCCGTCCGGTCGCATCGGGATGGGGCGCATCGGACCGCCAGTGCGCGCCCCGAGACTCACGGCGCCGGAGCGCCGCGTGCACCATCGCGCGGGCGACGAGGAGCAGATGATCGTCCTCGGCGCTCTTCACATCGGTCGGCGGCGCCGTCCCCCAGCACCGCAGTGTCTCTGCCGCGCGCTCGAGCCGGTCGCCCGCGCGCTCGAGGCCCGCGTCCTGCCACATCAGGCGCTGCAGATCATCGCGCCCCGGCTGCTCCGCCGGCTGAGCGGGGGCCAGGACCATGGCGTCCTCGTCGAAAGGCATCTCGGCGAGCCATGGTTCGCCGAGCACCGCCACGGCCCGGCGCCCCAGCACCGCTCCCTCGAGAAGCGAGTTGGACGCAAGTCGGTTGGCGCCGTGCAGCCCGGTACAAGCGGCCTCGCCGGCCGCGAACAGTCCGGGGACGGTGGTGCGTCCGTGAGGGTCGGTGAGGACGCCTCCCATCAGATAGTGCGCCGCGGGGGTGACCGGGATCGGCGAACGCGACCAGTCGAGCCCATGCGCACGCACCGTGGCATCGATGCCCGGGAACCTGTGCGCCAGGAACTCCGCGCCGAGGGCGGTGGCATCCAGAACGACCGGTGCTCCGTGCTGCTCCCGCATCCGCTGGGCGATGGCTCGCGCCACGACATCGCGGGGAGCCAGCTCGGCATCCGGATGCACCTGGGTCATGAACCGTCGGCCATCGGCATCGCGCAACACGGCGCCCTCGCCCCTCACCGCCTCGGAGACCAGGGCGTTGCCGCCGAGGGCGAGCGATGTCGGGTGGAATTGCATGAACTCCAGATCGGCGAGCACCGCTCCTGCCCGGAGTGCCAATGCGAGCCCATCCCCTGTCGCGACCGCCGGATTGGTGGTGTGGGCGAACAGTTGCCCGGCTCCCCCGGTGGCGAGGACTACGGCGTCCGCGGCGATCGTGGAACCGTCCAGCAGCCGGACACCGCCGACGCGCCCGGCCTCGAGCATCAACTCGACGACGAAGGAATGCTCGCGGATCTCGGCACCGGACTCGATCACCCGCGCCACGAGCGCCCCGGCGATGGCAGCGCCGGTGGCATCGCCGTCGGCATGCAGGATGCGCGCCCGGCTGTGCGCCGCCTCCAGTCCACGGGCAAGCTCTCCCTCGGTGAGATCGAAGGCGACGCCGGCCAATAGCAGCTCGGCGATGGTCTGTGCTCCCGCCCCGCACACCACCTCGGCGGCCCGGCGGTCGCTCAGCCCGGCGCCCGCCGCGAGTGTGTCCCGCACATGCTCCTCGACGGAGTCGTCATCGCCCGTGACGGCGGCGATACCACCCTGGGCGTACCGGGTGGCGCTCTCGATCAGCCGTGACTTGGTGACGACCGTGACGTCGACACCCCGGGCGCGCGCCGCCAGCGCCGCGGACAGCCCCGCGACACCGCTGCCGACGACCAGGAGATGCTCGGTGGTCATGACGATCTCCGTCAGCGCGGCTTGGCGGCCAGCATGCGCTCGAGGGCGATCCTGGCCTCGGCGGCGACCTCGTCCGTCACGACGATCTGGTTGCGGACCTCACCCTCGACCAGTCCGTCGAGCACCCAGGCGAGATAACCGGGATGGATCCGGTACATGGTCGAGCACGGGCAGACCACCGGGTCGAGGCAGAAGATCGTGCGGTCCGGGTACTCCGCCGCCAACCGGTTGACGAGATTGATCTCAGTGCCGATCGCGATGGTGTCGCCCGGGGAGCTGGCCGCGACGAACTTCCGGATGGCATCGGTGGAGCCGGCCGCATCGGCCGCATCGACCACGGGCATCGGGCACTCGGGATGCACGATCACCTTGCATCCGGGGTGGTCGTCCCGCGCCTGGTCGATCTGCGCCGCCGTGAACCGCTTGTGCACCGAGCAGAAGCCGTGCCACAACAGCACCTTCGCATCCTGCAGCTGCTCGACGGTGGATCCGCCCAGCTCCTTGCGCGGGTTCCACAGCGGCATCTGCTCCTGCGGGATCCCCATCGTCTTGGCAGTGTTCCGGCCGAGGTGCTGGTCGGGGAAGAACAGCACCCGCTGACCGCGCTCGAAGGCCCACTCCAGCACCGTCTCGGCATTGGAGGACGTGCACACGATGCCGCCGTTGCGGCCGCAGAAGGCCTTGAGCGAGGCGGAGGAGTTCATATAGGTGACCGGGATGACCGGCATCCGCCCCTCAGCGTCCGGCTCACTGCCGTAGACCTCGGTCAGCTGCTCCCAGGCCTCCTCGACGGAGTCCTCATCGGCCATGTCGGCCATCGAGCACCCGGCCGCGAGATTCGGCAAGATCACCGACTGTCCGGCGCGCGCGAGGATGTCGGCGGTCTCGGCCATGAAGTGCACGCCGCAGAACACGATCGACTCCGCGTCCGGCCGAGTGAGGGCCGCATTGGCCAGCTGGAAGGAGTCGCCCACGAAGTCGGCGTACTGGACGACCTCGTCGCGTTGGTAGAAGTGCCCGAGGATCACCAACCGGTCGCCGAGCGTGCGCTTGGCGACCCGGATGCGCTCGTGCAGCTCCTCCTCGTCCATCCGCTGATAGGCGACGGGCAGCTGGCCGGGTCGCACCACGGGGTCGGGGATCGTGTCGTCCTCGGAGGCACCCGGGCCGTAGCCGGGCATCGCGTCGAACTCCCACGGCCCCTTGGCGAGCTCGATATCACAGCTCTGGCTGGGCCGTGACTCGATGCGGTCGGTGACGGACTGGGTCATGACGTCTCCTCGATGGTGAGGGTGTGACGCGAATGCGCCGGGTTGGATCGGTAGAGGGCCGGCGGGCGGTGACTCGTACCGGTCATGTGACGGCCAGTCGCCTCCACGGCCCCTTGGGCGAGGATCTGGCGACGGAAGTTGGCGGGATCGAGGGTGCGGCCGAGGACCGCCTCGTAGACCTCGCGCAGCTGGGCGAGGGTGAACTCATCGGTCACGAAGGCATGCGCGATCGGCGAATAGGTGATCTTGGCGCGCAGCCGGTCCAATGCGTACCGCAGGATCAGATCGTGATCGAAGGCCAGCCCGTGGACCTCATCGGCGACGAACCACTCGACATTGTCGCCGTCGATCGCGCGGGCGTCCTCATCGGGCCGGACGAGCGCCCAGTAGACGATCGAGACGACCCGCTCACCCGGTGAGCGGTCGACATTGCCGAAGGCGTAGAGCTGCTCGAGGTGGCGCGGGGTGAGGCCCGTCGTGCGCAGCAGAGTGGCCCCGGCGGAGTCGGCGAGATCCTGGTCGTCCTCCAGCGGACCGCCCGGCAGCGCCCAGAGCCCCTCATCGGGCTCGCGGATGCGGCGGACGAGCGGGAGCCACGGAGTCGGGCGACCGGTCCTCGGATGCGGACGCAGCGCGAAGACGACGGTGGACACGGCGAGCGAGACGCACTGCTGCGATGTCGTGTTCTCCATGCGCCACCCTCCTTAAGGTGCCGATGACACTATGCCCCCTCCTTATGGTCACGTCAACCCTAAGCACCCGTCCGCGCGACTTTTGGCCGGTTATGGCCCTTTTCGACCCCGCAGAGGGGCCACAACCGGCCAATACGCGGCGGCTGCGGAAGACTTGTCCGCATGCCGACACAGATCCGACCGATCACCGCCGACGATCACGACCAGTTGAAGGTGCTGCTCACCGAGGCCTTCGGCACCGGCGACGGCAACTGGGAAGGCTTGGAGGCCCCGGGGCAGAGCCGCTGGGGGGCCTTCGTCGACGGACGTCTGGCGGCGACGATCAACCATCGCGAGTACGCCTCCTGGTTCCGCGGGGTCGAGGTGCCGACCGCGGGCGTCACCGGAGTCTCGATCGCCGCCGAGTATCGGGGCCGGCAGCTGCTGCGACCGTTGATGGAGGAGCTCACGGCCCACGCCGAGGCTCGTGGAGAGCGGATCGCCACGCTCTTCGCCACGGCAACCGGCATCTACCGGGGCTTCGGCTTCAGCCGCATCCTGCAGGTCGGCAGCGTCGAGCTGCCGGTGGCCTCGCTCGGGCGGGTTCGCGGAACACTCGGCCTGCGCCGCGCCACCCCCGATGACGCCGAGACGCTGCGCGATCTCTACGACCAGTGGGCATGCCGTCACGATGGTCCGCTGACACGTCGCGGCCCGGCGCACGACCGGCCCGACTATCGCTTCAAGGACCTCACCGGCACCACCATCGTCGAGGACGGCGGAGAGGCGCGCGGCTACCTGCACTGGAAGCGAGGGGCCTCCGGGGACTGGGCGGACTCGGTGGTCGAGGTGCCCGAGCTGATCGCCCTCGATGCCGACGCGATGCGCACCGCCTTGGCCTCGCTGGCCAGCTACGACTCGGTCGCCTCGCGAGTGCGGCTGTTCAGCGCCGGCGATATCGACACCGTCCGCTGGCTGCTGCCCTCGAACGCCTGGACCCCGCTCGCCGACAGCGAGCCGTACATGCTGCGCGTGCTCGACCCCTCCGCCTTCAACCTGCTGCCGGCTCCCCCGGGGCTCGACGCCGCCCTGGCGTTCACCGTCGGCGACGACGGATGGGTGCTGCACATCGCCGACGGCACGATCCGCTCCGAGCGGGATCCGGCGGCCGCGAGGGCCGGACGTCGGCTGGCTCCCGGTGCGCTCGCCGCGAGCTTCGCCGGAGCACTGGCCAGCTCGGCGCAGCGCGAGGTGGGCCTGCTCGACGGCGATGACCACGACGATGCGCTGTGGGACCTGGTCTTCACCAGCGGACGCCGGCTCGCCACCCGGGACTCGTTCTGACTCCTCAGTCCCATCCGTGGAGGACGATCTTGCCTCGTCCCCGGCGCTGCTCCACCAGCCCGTGCGCCTCACGCAGCGTGTCCGGGCTGATCGGGGTGAGCGTGCGCGCGACCATCGGGCGGAGGTCGCCGCGATCGACGAGGTCGGCCGCCCGGTCGAGCAGATGGTGCTGTTCGACCAGGTCCGCCGTCTGGTACGCCGATCGGGCGAACATGGCCTGCCAATGCCAGCTGATGGCCTTGCTCCGCAACGGTCTGATGTCGACCGCGTCATCATCGACCGAGACGATCCTCCCCCACGGCTTCACGATGCGGGCATAGGCCGGCACCTGCCCTCGGGTGTAGGCCGTGAACACCCGGTCCACGCCGTCGGGGGCCACCGCGGACACCTGGTCCGCGAGGTCTCCGCGATGGTCGACCACCTCCTCGGCTCCCCACCCCCGCACCCACGCGGCACCCTCTTCGTCCGAGGCCGTGGCGATGACGGATACCCGCGGGAGCAGCGCCTCGGCGAGTTGCAGCAGCACCGAGCCGACTCCCCCGGTCGCACCGACGACCAACAGGCTCCCGACGCTATCGCCCGTGAGACCGAGGTGCCCGAAGACCGACTCCCAGGCGGTGATCGTGTTCAGCGGCAGGGATGCCGCCTCAGCGAAGGAGAGCGTCGCGGGCTTGCGACCGGTGATCCTCTCGTCCACCAGCTGGAGACGCTGGTTCGAGCCCGGACGGTTGACGCTGCCGGCGTAGTACACCTCGTCCCCCGGACCGAACAGCGTCACCGCCTCGCCGACCTCGCGGACGATCCCGGCGGCGTCGAATCCCAGGACACGGAATCCATCGGGCCGGACATGAGCGCGCTGCTTCACATCGATGGGATTGACCGAGATCGCCTCGACCTCGACCAGCAGATCGTGCGGTCCCGGTGGCGACACCTCGACGTCGCGGCGGATCAGGCAATGCGGGTCGGTGACGGGCAGATTCCTCGTGTAGCCGATCGCCGTCGTCGCCATGGGCCCATCGTCCACCAAGAGCCGGCCTAGCGGAAGTCGCGAGCACGATGCTTGGCGGGGAGCGCGGAGGCGGCATCGGGATAGAGCGATTCGATGCGGTCGAGGGTCTCGGCCTTGAGATTGACCGCGCCGTCGCTGTGCTCCACCACGCCGCGCACCACCACCCCCGCCGCATTGCGCGCCACTCGTCGATGCCGCTGCCACACCGACCCGAAGACGACGACATTGAGCATGCCGGTCTCGTCCTCGAGATTGAGGAAGGTGACGCCTCCGGCGGTATAGGGCCGTTGCCGATGGGTGATGAGTCCGGCCACCCGTACCCGGCGCCCCGTCTCATAGCCGGACAGGTCCGTCACCGCCAGCACCCCGTGCCCTCGCAGCAGGGATCGCAGGTGTTCCAGCGGATGCTCCCCCGGTGAGATCCCCGTCGCCCAGAGATCGGCCGTGGTCAGCTCGACCTCGGTCATCCCCGGCAGCATGGGCGGCGGAACCGTGACGGCGGTGCCCTCCAACTGCTCCAGGTGATCGATGTATCCGGCATTCCACAAGGCCTCGCGACGCGACAGGCCGAATCCGTCGAAGGCTCCGGCCGTCGCCAGCGACTCCATCTGGGCGACCGACAATCGGGAGCGCCGGGCCACATCGGCCATATCGCGGAAGGGACGCTCACCGCGAGCCGCGACGATGCGCTCGGCATCGCCCTCACCGATCTGCTGCACACTCGTCAGGCCGAGACGTACCGCATGATGACCGTCGCGGCGATGGTCGCCGAGCCGATGATCGGCCCCGGGAACGAATGGGGGCACGGGCGGCTGCTCGGCCAGCGGGCAGGAGTCCATGCCGGTCGGCCCCGTCCGGCCGGCGATCGGCTCCAGATCGGCAGACACGGCCGATGCCGCGATATCGGGGCGGAGGACCTCGACCCCGTGACGCCGCGCATCGGCGACGAGGGACTGTGGAGAGTAGAAGCCCATCGGCTGGGAGCGCAGCAGCCCGGCGAGGAAGGCGGCCGGATAGTGCAGCTTGAGCCAGGAACTCGCATAGACCAGCAAGGCGAAGCTGATCGAATGGCTCTCGGCGAAGCCGAAGTCGGCGAAGGCCTCGATCCGGGCATAGAGGATGTCGGCGACCTCGTCGCTGATGCCCTTGGCCTTCATACCGGAGTAGAGCTTGTCGCGTAACCGCTCGATCTTCTCGATACCCCGCTTGGAGCCCATCGCCCGGCGCAGCAGATCGGCCTCGTCACCCGAGCAGCCGCCGATATCGGTCGCGATCTGCATGAGCTGCTCCTGGAACAGCGGCACACCGAGCGTGCGCTCCAGGATCGGCTCCAGCGAGGGATGCAGGTAGTCGACCGGCTCGCGCCCCAGCTTGCGGCGGATATAGGGATGCACCGCACCGCCTTGGATCGGCCCGGGACGGATGAGGGCGATCTCGATGACGAGGTCGTAGAATCTACGCGGCCGCAGCCTCGGCAGGGTGCCGATCTGCGCCCGGCTCTCGACCTGGAAGACGCCGATCGAGTCGGCTCGGCACAGCATGTCGTAGACCCCGGCCTCCTCCTTCGGGAGTGTCTCGAGATCCCATCGCTCCCCCGTGTGCTCGGCGACGAGGTCGAAGGTGTGCTGGAGCGCCCCGAGCATGCCCAGCCCCAGCAGGTCGAATTTGACCAGGCCCATCCACGCGCAGTCGTCCTTGTCCCATTGCAGCACCGTGCGATGGTCCATGCGGGCACGTTCGATGGGCACCACCTCGCCCACCGGCCGCGCGGTGAGCACCATGCCGCCGGAGTGGATGCCCAGATGTCGAGGAGCGCCGGCCGCCCGCGTGGCCAGGTCGATGACGGCCTGCGGGGGCGCCCCGGGGTCATCGGGGTCGTCGACCTCGACCTTCGACCACGAGTCGATGCGCTTGCTCCAGGCGTCCTGCTGTCCCGGCGAGTAGCCGAGCGCCTTGGCCATGTCGCGGACGGCCGACTTGGGCCGGTAGCTGATGACATTGGCCACCTGGGCGGCATTGTGGCGCCCGTACTCGTCGTAGACCCACTGGATGATCTCCTCGCGGCGATCGGAGTCGAAGTCCACGTCGATATCGGGTTCCTCGTCGCGGGTGGCGGACAGAAAACGCTCGAAGGGGAGCTTGTACTCGATCGAGTCGACGGCGGTGATGCCCAGGGCGTAGCAGACCGCGGAATTGGCGGCCGATCCCCGCCCCTGGCACAGGATGCCGCGATCCTTGGCCTCTGTGACGATGCGGTGGACGATGAGGAAGTAGCCAGGGAAGTCCTTGTCCTCGATCACCCCGAGCTCGCGCTGGAGTCGCAGCTCGGCCTCCTCACGGCGGTGGGCGTAGACGCGGTCGGCCCCCTCCCGGACGAGCTTGCGCAGCCAGGACATCGGCGTATGGCCTTCCCCGACCGGGAACCGGGGAAGCGCCGGAGAGGCCTTGCGCAGGTCGAAGCCCACCTCCTCGGCGATGCGCACCGAGTACTCGACGGCCCCCGGATAGCGGGCGAAGCGACGAGCCATCTCCGCTCCGGAGCGCAGATAGCCCGGCTGCCCCAGCCAACCGCGCATCTCGCCCAGGCTGCGCCGAGCCCGCACGGCGGCGAAGGCCTGAGCCAACCGCGTGTCCTCAGGGATGGCCGCGTGCACATTGCCGGTGGCCACGAGAGGCAATCTCGCTTCGCGCGCCAGGCCGGCGAGGGCGTCGTTGACCTCCGAATCCCGCGGATAGCCGTGATCGAGGAGCTCGACGACGACATTGTCGCGGCCGAAGCGCTCGACCAGGGCCCGCAGCTCCGCCTCCGCGGCCGACCTTCCGCCGTCGACCAGCGCCCGGCGTACCGCGCCTTTGCGGCACCCGGTGAGCACCAGCACCCGGTCGCGCAGCCGTGCGGCGAGGGCATCGAGGTCGTAGACCGGGCGTCCCTTCTCATCCCCGGCGAGCTGCGCCTCGGTGATGGCTCCCGAGAGCGCGTGATAGCCCTCGACACCCCGGGCGAGGACGAGCAGGTGCTCACCTTCGGGGTCCGGGCGGCCGTTCTGCGGACCGTCGAGCCCCAGCGAGAGCTCGGCGCCGTAGACGGTGTCCAGTCCGTGCAGCGTGGCGGCCTCGGAGAAGCGCGCGGCCCCGTAGAAGCCATCGTGATCGGTGAGGGCGAGGGCGGATAAACCGAGGCGGACCGCCTGCTCCACGAGCCCATCGGGAGCCGTGGCACCGTCGAGGAAGCTGTAGTTGCTGTGACAGTGGAGTTCGGCATAGGGCACGACATCGACAGGACGCTCGACGGGCTCATCGGGGCGATAGGCGCCGCGCTTGCGCGACCAGCCGGGACCGTCGCCGCCGTCGGGAGGATCGGCCGGCCGGGCGACCCGGCCCGAGAGCCGGGACTCCAGCTCTCGCCAGGAGATCCCCGGATTGTGCCATCCCATCGTTCACTCCCTCCCTTCGGGCAACGTGTGCCGGGTGGTGGCCCCTCCGCGGGCCCGTGAAAGGGCTATAACCCGGCACAAGCCGGCCCCACCGGGGCGTGGACGGTCAGTCATAGCGGGCCTCGGTCCACCACTGGCCGTCCTCGACGCACATCAGCCAGGCGCTGCCGTCGACCCCCACGACCTGGAAGCGCGCGATCCGGCGCGCGGCATGCTCGTCCCACCACATCTCGTCGAGCGGCCACGGCCCCGCCCATCCCGCCACCTGCTGCCAGGGGTCATCCGCGTGCAATCGGAAGCGCGCCGGCTCCCCCGTCAGGCCACCCCGTTCGGTGATGACCACGGGTCTGCCCCCGGCCCCGAGCACCTGCACCGGCATGGGCTCGGCGAAGACCCGTGCCGGAGCCGGCTCGGGGATGGAGCCGGGCCAGGGTCGCGCGAGCTCGCGGACCTCGGCCGGACGATCCCCCCAGCTGCTCGTGAGCTGACGCTCCCCCGGGCTCGTTCCCCCCTGGACCCCGGCCGACCGGACCGCCTCCGGCCCCACCAGGCTCTGCACACGAGCCACCACCCGTTCGACCCCCTCGTCGGCTCCGTCGCCGAAGAGGCTCTCCGCGTGCTCGCCGATGGTCTCTATCGCCTCGGGCACCAGCCGGACCTCATCGACCGGACCGACCACGGCCCCGGGCACCTGCGCCTGCCACCGCACCCGATCGACGATGTCGGAGGAGGAGAACCAGCGCGGATGCCGCCAGGTGCGGGCATGGGAGAGCACCCCGTCGCTGTCGATCTCGATACGGACCGCCGTCGCCACGGCACCACGATCCGCCAGCAGGGAGACGAAGGACTCGGCCGTCCTGCGCACGCTGAAGGCGATCGCCTCGACCCGGTCGAGTGGAGGTTCGAAGGGCACGCGCGCGACTAGATCCGGTGGTATCTCCCGCCGGCTGAGGAGCCGGGGGTCCTCCCCGCGGGCCCAGCGATAGGCGAGCACCCCCGCCGGGCCGAAGCGGGTGCGGACATCGGCGAGTCGCAGCTCGGCGAAGTCGCCCAGCGAGCGGATCCCCAGCCGTCGCAGCAGGTCGGCCATCTCGGGATCGCCGAGCACCGTGACGGGCAGATCCCGCACGAATCGCGCCGAACCGCCCGCGGGCACGATCACCGAGTCCTGGGGCGCGGCCTGACGCGCTGCCTGCTCAGCGGCGAAGAGATCGTCCGCGACCCCGCAGCGGACATCCCAGACCCCTTGCTCGACGAGCTGCTCGGCCAGCACGGCCGCCGCCTCGACCTCACCACCGTAGTAACGTGCCGGGACGGCCAGCCCGCACAACCCCGGCCGCAGCGGGGCGACCTGGGCCGAGAGCGCCTCGATCAGCTCGAGCACGGGCTCGAAGGCCCGCGCATCGGCGGCGGGATCGTGCGCACGGAGGACGACATCGGGGCACCGTGCCTGGGCATCGCGTCGGCGCATCCCCCGCCGCACACCCTCCTGTCGCGCGGCGGCCGAGCACGCGACCACCGTCTGGCCGTCGATGACCGCCACGGGGGCATCGGCCGGGGCATCAGCGCCGAGATGGCTGACGACCGGCCAGTCCGGGCACCACAGCACCATCACCCGCGCCATCAGCCGGCCCTGCGCCATGTCGACGGCTCCTCGGTCGCACGGACCCGGCCATGCTCGTCCGGCAGCCAGAGCTGCCGATGCCGCGCCGGGCGCCCAGGCTGCTGGACCTCGAGCGTGGCCTGCCGGGCACGCAGATAGCCGGCACCGTGATCGGCGCCCTCCCACCGGACCTCGGTCAGCTGCAGGTGGGCGCGGGCGCGGGGCCAGACGGTGTCCCACGCGATGACGATGCCCTGGTGCTCGTGCAGCCGCGCGGCCAGCCGTTGCGCATCACGCGGGGAGACGGTCCGCCCGGCCACCACCACGATGGGCACGACATCGATCAGTGCCGCGGTGACGGTCAGCCACTCAGCACCCGGATCGGGCACCAGGACCGTACGCTCCAAGGCCACGCCGAAGGCCTGTGCCGCCTGCAGACCGAAGTCGCCGACCCCGACGACCGCCGACCAGCATCCCTCCCCCGACGGCCCTGCCATGAGCAGCATCGCGAGGGAGGCCGCGCCGACGGTGTAGACGTGCCCGGGCTGCAACTCCACGAGCCCGTCCAGCACGGGGTGGACGCGCATCGCGGACACCTGGGGGCGACCTTCGAGCTCGCGCATCCTGGCGCGGAGATCGTCGATCAGAGCTGTCTGGGACACCCCTCAAGTATCGAACACCTGTTCGAACCAGTCAATCCGGAGCGGTCCTTCCCGAGCGACGCCGCCGCGCCACCCGAGGGTCGGGACACCGAGGCCGAGGGACTCAGCTGGCGAGGTCGATCGAGCCGCCGGGGATCGCGTCGAGGAGCTTGCGGGTGTAGTCCTCACGCGGGTGATCGAAGACCTGGAGCACCGAGGCCTGCTCGACCGCCTTGCCCTTCTGCATCACTACCACCTCATCGGCGATCTGGCGCACCACCGCGAGGTCGTGGGTGATGAACAGATAGCTGAGGCCCAGCTCGGCCTGGAGCTCGTTGAGCAGGTTGAGGATCTGCGCCTGCACCAGCACGTCGAGGGCCGAGACCGCCTCATCGAGGATGATGACCTCCGGCTGCAGGGCGAGCGCACGGGCGATCGCGACCCGCTGACGCTGGCCGCCGGACAGCTCATTGGGGAACCGTCGCATCACCGCCGAGGGCAGCGAGACCTTGTCGAGCAGATCGCGGATCGTCGCCTCGCGCTGCTTGCTGTTGCCGATCTCGTGCGTGCGCAACGGCTCCTCGATCGACCGGTAGATGGAGTACATCGGATCGAGCGAGGCATAGGGATTCTGGAAGACCGGCTGCACGCGGCGCCGGAATGCCAGCTGCTCCTTCTTGTCGCGCAGCGTGGAGATGTCCACACCGTCGAACTCCACCGTGCCGCTGGTGGGATCCAGGAGGTCGAGGACCATCCGGGCCACCGTCGACTTGCCCGATCCCGACTCCCCCACGATCGCCGTGGTGGTGCCGCGACGCAGCGAGAAGGAGACCTGATCGACCGCGGTGAAGTCGATCGTGCGACCGAGCCCGCCGGCGGGGAGCTTGAAGATCTTGGTCAGCTCCTTGGCCTGGACGGCGATCCGCGTGGCCTCTCCCCCGAACTCATCGCCCTCGTGCTCGGCGACGATCTCCCCAGCGGTCTTGACCGCGCTCTCGCGCACCTCCGCGCGGGTCTGCGCTGTGAGACGCTGCGAGGCGAGCGACGGAGCCGAGGCGATGAGCCGCTGGGAGTACGGATGCTGCGGGTGCTGCAGGATCTCCAGCGCCGGACCGGACTCGACGACCTGCCCCTTGTACATGACCACGAGGTGATCGGCGCGCTCGGCGGCGAGGCCGAGGTCATGGGTGATGAGCAGCACCGCGACACCGAGATCATCGGTCAACGAGTCGAGATGGTCGAGGATCTGCTGCTGCACCGTGACATCGAGGGCCGAGGTCGGCTCATCGGCGATCAGCAGCTTGGGCCGGGCGGCCAGTCCCATCGCGATGAGCGCGCGCTGGCGCATACCGCCGGAGTACTCGTGCGGGAACTGCCGGGCGCGGGCCTCGGCATCGGGGAGACCGGCCTCCTCCAGCAACTCCACGACCCGCTTGTCGGCGGCCTTGCCCTTGGCGATGTCGTTGGCCTCGAGGGCCTCCTTGATCTGCGATCCGACCCGCACGAGCGGGTTGAGGTTCGACATCGGGTCCTGGGGCACCAGACCGATCTGGCTGCCGCGGATGGCCTCGCGCTGTCGGCGCTTCAGGTGGGTGATGTCGCGTCCGTCGAAACGGATCGTGCCGCCCGTGACGTGACCGGTGCCGGGCAGCAGATCGATGATGGCGTGCGCCGTGGTCGACTTGCCCGATCCCGACTCGCCGACGATCGCGACGGTCTGCCCGGGGTAGACCGTCAGATCGGCGCCGCGGACGGCCGGGACGTCCCGCTTGCCCGATCGGAACGCCACCTGCAGGTCGGTGATCTCCAATAGCGGCTCGGTGGCCGGATCGATTCGCTCACTCATGACTTCTTCGCCTTCGGGTCGAGGGCATCGCGGACGGCGTCACCGAGCAGCATGAAGCTCAGCACCGTGGTCGCCAGCGCGCCGGCCGGGAAGAACAGCACGTGCAGATTGCGCCCGGATCGGACCTCGGACTGCGCGGCCGCGATGTCGTTGCCCCACGAGACCACGCTCGACGGCAGGCCGATGCCCAGGAAGGACAGTGTCGCCTCGGCCACGATGTAGACGCCGAGCGAGACCGTCGCGGTGACGATCACCGGGGCCAGGGCGTTCGGGATGACGTGCCGGCGCAGATTGCTCCACCGGGTGGAGCCGATCGCGCGGGCGGCGTCGATGAACTCGAGGTTCTTGACCTCCAGCACCGCACCGCGCGCGATACGGGTCATCTGCGGCCAGCCGAAGACCGCGAGCACCAGCACCACGGCGATCACACCGCCCCAGTACCCGCGGCCGGACCACACATTGTTGAGCGCCGACAGCAGCACGATCGCGCCGAGGATGAGCGGGATGGCGAAGAAGACATCCGCGATACGCGAGATGATCATGTCCGTCCACTTGCCGTAGAAGCCGGCGACGGCGCCGGTCAGCAGGCCCACGAAGGTGACGAAGAGGGTCGTCAGGATGCCGACCATCACCGAGGCGCGGGCACCGTGGATGACGCGCGAGTAGACGTCGTATCCCTGGGCGTCGAAGCCGAAGGGATGGCCGGACTGCGGCCCCTCCTTGCTCCGCCCGAGATCGGCCGCGCGCGGGTTGATATCGGTGAAGAGCCCCGGGAAGAGGCACACGATGAGGATGAACAGCAGCAGGACGGCCGACACCCAGAAGATCCAGTTGCTGCGCAGCTGCTTCCAGGCTTCCTTCCACTGGCCTTCCGGCGGAGCGGAGGTGTCGACCGTTCCGGTCTCCTCCAGCGGCGTCTCCTCCAGCGGGGCGACGAAGCGTTCCTGTCCAGGACGGGCGATCTCAGGCATAGCGGATCCTCGGATCGAGTGCGGCGTACAACAGGTCGACCAGGAGGCTCATCAGCACATAGACGAGCACCATCACGGTCACCACCGACACGACGGTGGGGCTCTCCCCGCGTTGGACCGCCTGATAGGCCAGATTGCCGATGCCCGGCACATTGAAGATGCCCTCGGTGACGATGGCTCCGGCCATCAGCGTGCCGAGGTCGGCGCCGAGGAAGGTGACGACGGGAATGAGGGAGTTGCGCAGCACGTGCTTGCGATTGACCGCGCCCTCGGACAAGCCCTTGGCGCGAGCGGTGCGGACGTGGTCGGCGCTGAGGTTCTCGATCACCGAGGTGCGGGTCAGGCGGAGGACATAGGCGAAGGAGACGAGACCGAGGACGACCGCCGGGAGGATCAGCTTGCCGATCGAGGCGTCACCGCCGACGGTGGCGGGCGCCCAGTGGAGTTTGACGCCGAACACCAGCTGCAGCATGAAGCCGAGGACGAAGATCGGGACGGCGATGACCAGCAACGACACGACGAGCATCGTGGAGTCGAAGATCTTGCCGCGCCGCAGGCCGGCCCAGAAGCCGGCGATGATGCCCAGCACGGCCTCGATGATGAGGGCCATGATCGCGAGCTTGACGGTGACCGGGAAGGTGCGGCCGATCAGATCGGCGACCGGCTGGCCCGAGTAGGAGACGCCGAGGTCGCCGGTGAGTGCGCCACCCAGGAACAGCAGCCACTGCACGATGAAGGGCTTGTCGAGGTTGTACTGGGCCTCGAGATTGGCCCGAGCCGCCTCGGAGACGGGCTTCTCTCCGAAGAGCGCGGTGATCGGGTCACCGGGCTGCAAGAAGACCATCGCATAGATGAGCAATGTGGCGCCGAGCACCACGGGGATCGCCTGGAGTAGGCGCTTTCCGACATACCACCACATCGGCACGGACCTCCTGATCGAGGGATCAATCTACTCCTCCGCGGCGGATCGCACCGCAGGGGACGGTGGAACACACACCGGTGGGGCGGCGCCCGCAGGCACCGCCCCACCTCATGTGGTCACTTCGTGACGTCGTGATACTCCG
>JAEZEJ010000015.1 GCA_023417775.1 Actinomycetes bacterium
CGGCGCCTCCCCGGCGGGGGGCGGGCGCCCCCGCCCCCCCCCCCCCACTGCATGTGATCACTTCGTGACGTCGTGATACTCCGGCTTGTTCTGCCAGTTGAACTCCAGGTTGTTGACGCCCTGGGCGCCCACCGCGGAGATGTTCTGGTTCCACAGCGGGATGGCCGGGAGGTCCTGGAAGAGGATCTCCTGCGCCTGAGCGAGGAACTGCGCCCGCTCCTCCTCCGAATCCGCCGCGGCCGACTGACCGAGCAGACCGTCGAAGTCGGCATTGCTGTAGTCGCCGTCATTCGAGCCGGCACCCGTGCCGTAGAGCGGCGCGAGGTAGTTGTAGACCGACGGGTAGTCGGGCTGCCAGCTGGTACGGAAGGCCGTGCCGATGCTGCGATTGGTGACCAGCTCACGGAACTCGCCGAAGGTGGGGAAGGCCTTGGGCTCGGCCTCGATCTCCAGGTTGGTGCGGATCTGGTTGACGACCGCCTCGACCCACTCCTTGTTGCCGGGACCGTCGCCATTGTAGGAGAGCTCGAAGGTGCCCTCGAAGGGAGCGATCGCCTCGGCCTGCGCCCACAGGTCCTTGGCCTGCTCGACGTCGTACTCGAGCACCTCGCTGCCGGGGATGTCCTCGGTGTAACCGGGCATCAGGGGCGAGCTGAAGTCAGTGGCCGCGGAATTGGCGCCGTCGAAGATCTTGTCGCCGATCTGCTCACGGTCGATCGCCATGGACAGCGCCTGGCGACGGAGCTGGCCTTCCTCGTCCTCGCCGAAGTGCGCGAGCGAGGACGGGACGGTGAAGCTCATGAACACCGAACCGGGCTCGGTGATGGGCTGGACCTGGTCATCGTCCTCGTAGGTGGACAGCGCGCTCGGCGGCACCCGGTCGAGGATGTCGAGGTTGCCGGACTGGACGTCGGTGTACGCGGCATCGGGGTCCGTGTAGAACTTGAAGGTCACGCCCTCGTTCTGCGGCACGCGGTTGCCGTCGTAGTCGCCATTGGGCACCAGCGCGGCCTCGACATCGTGGTCCCAGCTCTCGAGCGTGTAGGGGCCGTTGCCGATCGGGGTCTCGCCGAAGGCGTCCATGTCGTCGAAGGCCGACTCCGGGAGCGGGAAGTACGCCGAGTAGCCCAGACGCTTGGGGAATTCCGCCTCGGGCGCCTTCAGCGTCGCGGTGAAGGTGAGGTCATCGGTGACCTCGAGCCCGGAGATCGTGTCGCCGCCGGTGGAGACGCCCTCTTCATCGGTGCCCTCGAAGGGGTTGAAGAAGTACGCGCCGAGCTGGGCATTGTCCGGGTCCGCGCCGTAGTTCCACGCGTCGACGAAGGACTGCGCGGTGACGGGGGTGCCGTCGGAGAAGGTCCAGCCGTCCTTGAGCGTGATGGTCCACGTCGTGTTGTCATCGGACTCGATGGACTCCGCGACCTCCATCTCGGTCTCGCCCTCGGCGGTGTACGAGACGAGCCCGGCGAAGATCAGGTCGACGATGTTGCCGCCGCCGGTCTCGTTCGTGTTCGTCGGGACGAGCGGGTTCTGGGGCTCGGTGCTGAACGATGTGATGACGTTGTCGGAGCTGTCTCCGCCGTCATCACCACCGCAGGCAGCCAGGGTCAGGCTGCCGACGGCGACCAGCGCGATGCCCGCCAGGCGTGTCCGCCGAGTGAGTCGCATGGAATTCCTCCTGTACATGGGTACGCCAGGTCAGGCGCATCCTCATTGCTATCACCCCGACCCGCTCGGAGAACAGAGCGCGAATAGCACCTTAACCAAAGTGTCACCGAACCAATGAACTATGACGAACCACCCGGACGAGTGGTAGCACGACGAAGACCCCCGGCGGTAAGGCCGGGGGTCTTCGTGGGGTGAGCTGACTCGGTCAGCCCTTGCGCTTGGTGATCTCCTCGGTGGCCTGCGGCAGGACCTCCTTGAGGTCGCCCACGACACCGAAGTCGACGAGCTCGAAGATCGGCGCCTCGTCGTCCTTGTTGACCGCGACGATCGTCTTGGACGTCTGCATGCCGGCCCGGTGCTGGATCGCGCCGGAGATGCCGTTCGCCACGTACAGCTGCGGCGACACGGTCTTACCGGTCTGCCCCACCTGGAACGAGTGCGGGTACCAGCCCGAGTCGACCGCGGCGCGCGAGGCGCCGACCGCCGCGCCGAGCGAGTCGGCGAAGGCCTCGACCTGCGAGAAGTCGCCGCCGGTGCCGCGTCCACCGGAGACCACGATGGCGGCCTCGGTGAGCTCGGGGCGTCCGGTGGACTCCTTGGGCTTGCTGGACGTGATCTTGGCCGTCTTGGAGGCATCGGCGATGTCGACGGTGACCGACTCGACCGCTCCGGCGCCGGAGGCCTGCTCCGGGGCGGTGGAGTTCGGCTTGACGGCGATGACCGGGGCACCCTGGGTGACCTGTGCGGCCACCGTGAAGTTGCCGGCGAAGGCCGACTGGGTGGTGGTCACGGTGCCGCCATCGGCGCTCACGTCGACCGCGTCGGTGATCAGACCGGACTCGGTGCGCAGGGCGACCCGGGCGGCGATCTCCTTGCCCTCCGTGGAGGAGGTCACCAGGATCGCGGCCGGCGAGGCGTTCTTCGCCAGCTGGGTCAGCGCATCGGCCTTCGGCCCGACGAGGTACTCGTCGTAGGCGGCGTCGTCGAGCGCGTAGATCTTCTCCGCGCCGTACTCGGCGAGCACACCGGTGTCGGCCGAGCCGAAGACGACGGCCGAGGGCTCGCCGATCCGGCGGGCGATGGTCAGGAGCTCCAGCGAGGGCTTCGCGACCTTGCCCTCGGGGGCATCGATCAGAACGAGAACTTCACTCATGATTCAGGCTCCTACTCACACGAACTTCTTGGAGGCGAGGAACTCGACGAGCTTGGCTCCGCCGTCTCCCTCGTCGGTCACGATCTCACCGGCCGTGCGCGGCGGGCGCGGCGTGAACGACTCGACCTTGGTCCAGGCGTTGTCCAGGCCGACCTCGCCTGCGTCGACGCCCAGGTCGGCCAGCGTCCACTCCTCGACGGGCTTCTTCTTGGCCGCCATGATGCCCTTGAAGGACGGGTAGCGGGCCTCACCGGTCTGGTCGGTGACGCTCACGACGAGCTTGCCCGAGGCCTCGATCTCCTGCGTGGCGGCGTCGCCGTCACGACGGATCTTGACGGTGTCACCGTCGACGGTGACCTCCGAGGCGTAGGTGACGGCCGGCAGGCCGAGACGCTCGGCGACGAGGGTCGGCACCACGCCGAGCCCGCCGTCGGTGGAGGCCATGCCGAAGAACACCATGTCGTAGTCGAGCTTCTCGATCGCCTTGGCGAGCACGAGCGAAGTCGCGAAGGCATCGGAGCCCGCGATCGCGTCGTCCTCGACGTGGACGCCCGCGTCGGCACCCATCTGGAGCGCCTTGCGCACCGCATCGGAGGCATCGGCCGGGCCGACGGTCAGGACCGTCACCTCGCCCTCGCCGGCCTCGACGACCTGCAGCGCTTGCTCCACGGCGTATTCATCGAGTTCGGACAGCAGACCGTCGACGTTCTCACGATCAACGGTGTTATCGGCTTCGTCGAACGTGCGGTCGGCGGTCGCGTCCGGCACGTACTTCACAGCGACAACGATCTTGGTCACAAGGACCCTCCTGTGAAATCGGGGCGCGGACCCGGGGCGGGCCCACGGCAGTCTGACGACTGATCAGGTATCACCTTAGCCTTGTGAAATATTCACGCGGTGAGGCGACCCTTGCTTTCAGGCGATGTTACCCGCAAGTTAACTTGGCGGCGACCCTCCCCGCAGTGGCGTGAGTCACCCCTGCGAGCGGCGACGGGTGACCCGCCGCGTGAACGACTGCACCGCGAAGCCGACCACCAGATAGGCCAGCCCGGCCACGATCCAGGTGACCAGCAGGTCGACCGCCGAGGGATCGGACCCGGTGCCGAAGGCGAGGGCGCGGCACACGGGATCGAGGGCGTCGTAGACCGCCGCCGGACTCTCGCCCAGGGCGAGAGTGAGCGCGCCCAGCGCGAGGATGAGCGATGCGAGGCTGCCCAGCGCGACCGCGACCGTACCCACCGCGCGCAGCGCCCTTACCCCCGCCGAGCGCCGGGGCCGCCCCGGTGCGGGCACGTCGGCGGACCTGTCGGCCGCGGGTGGAGGAAAGGACCGGTCACGCGGGGCTGCCGGGAGGTCCTCGGTCAGACTGCGTGTCGGCTCGTCGGGCTCGGGATCCTCCGCCGCGGCGATCTCACCGGCGGTCGGTGGGCGGCGGCGGGCCGCCTCAGCGGTCTCGCGTTCAGCCGCCTCTCGTTCAGCCCGTTCGGCCGCCTCGGCCGCTTCCCGTTCGGCCGCCTCGGCCGCCTCTCGATCGACGGCTTCGCGGGCCGTGCGCTCCGCTGCCTCGCGTTCGGCCACCGCCTGGGCCTCCCGTTCGGCGGCTTCTCGTTCCGCGACCTCCCGGGCCTCGGCCTCCCGGGCCTCGGCTTCCTCATCGAACTCGCGGACCCGCTCACCTGCCACGGGCGTCGCACTCGGCTCGGCCACGACCTCGTCCGCGGAGTCGGTGCCCCGATCGGCCGGGCCGGGAGCACGACGACGCCCCCACGACGCGGAGGACGGCTCATCGGAGGCCGTGCGCTCGCGATAGCGACGCAGCGCCTCATCGCGCCGACGGCGGCGCGCCTCCGCACGCAGCTGACGCGCCCGCTCCTTGTCGTCGGCGGCCATCGTCACTTCCCCGAGAAGGACGCCTGACCCGGCCCCTTGTCGATGAAGGAGGCCATGCCGGTCTTCTGGTCCTCGGTGGCGAACAGGCCGGTGAAGCCCATCCGCTCGATCTCGAGGCCGGTCTGCAGGTCCGCCTCGAGTCCACGGTCGATCACGTCCTTGGCGACACGGAGCGCCAGCGCCGGACCGCCGACGAACTGGCGTGCCCAGGACACCGCCTCGTCGTAGACCGACTCGGCGGGGTGCACGGCATCGACCAGGCCGATCCTCAGCGCCTCGTCGGCATCGACGAAGCGTCCCGAGTAGATCAGCTCCTTCGCGGTCGCGGGACCGACGAGGCGAGCGAGTCGCTGGGTGCCACCGGCACCGGGGATGATGCCCAGCAGGATCTCCGGCTGCCCGAGCTTCGCATCGGCGGCGCAGAAGCGGATGTCCGCGGCCAGGGCCACCTCGCACCCTCCGCCGAGGGCGAAGCCGGTGATCGCGGCGACGGTCGGCTTGCCGATCGCGGCGATCGCGCGGGTGAACTCCTGCAGCAGGTGGCCGTGGGTCAGCATCTGGGCGTAGTCCATGGCGGCCATCTCCTTGATGTCCGCGCCGGCGGCGAAGACCCGCTCGCCGCCGTAGAGCACCACGGCCGCGATATCGTCGCGCTCATCGGCCTCGCGCGCGGCGGCCAGGATCTCCCGCTGCATCTGCGCGTCCAGGGCGTTCATCTTCGGCCGGTCCAGGCGCAGGGTGGCCACACCCTCCGCGACCTCGAGCCGTGCGAACTCCGCCACGTCACTACCTCCCTATCGACGCCGCAGCGCCATCTCGTGCAGTACCGAGGGCATCGTCGCACGATCGTGGTACTCAGGGTTGACAGGCACGTGACCCACATCGCAAAATCACATAAAGCCACATAAATGCACGCATATCCACACCTGCGGCAGAGAGAGAAGACCATGACCGATCTCATCGTTCCCGAACTGGTCGGGCTCGACGTCGACCTCGGCCCCGACGCGCGCGCGGTCATCCCCGCTCTCGCCCAGCGGGTGGCCGATGCCGGCCGAGCCGAGGCCGGGGGGCTCGCGCGCGACGCGCTGACCCGCGAAGGCCAGTCCGCCACCGGCCTGCCCGGTGGGATCGCGATCCCCCACTGCCGCTCCGAGGCGGTCACCACGGCCTCGCTCGCGTTCGCCCGGCTGTCACCCGCCGCCGACTTCGGCGCCCCCGCCGGCCCGGCCGATCTCGCCTTCCTGATCGCCGCACCCGCGACCGGGGATGCCGATCACCTGGCCCTGCTCTCGGCCCTCGCCCGGGCTCTCGTGCGACCGGACTTCACCGCCGCACTGCGTGCCGCCAGCACCCCCGAGGAGATCGTCGCCCTCGTCGACGAGGCGGTCGCCCCGGCCGCTCCAGCGCCGGCCGCCGAGGACGAGACCCCGGAGGAGGACGCCGAGGAGGAGGCCGCAGCCGATACCGTCTCGCTCGTCGCCGTGACGGCGTGCCCCACCGGCATCGCCCACACCTATATGGCCGCCGAGTCCCTCGAACGCGCCGCGGCCGAGGCCGGCGTCGAGCTGCACATCGAGCCCCAGGGATCCTCGGGGGGCAAGCGCCTCGACCCGGCGGTGATCGACCGCGCGGGTGCCGTGATCTTCGCGACCGATGTCGGTGTCAAGGACAAGGGCCGCTTCGCCGGCAAGCCGGTCGTGGAGAGCGGCGTCAAGCGCGGGATCGACGACGGACCGGGCATGATCCGCGATGCCCTCGCGGCCGCCGCCGATCCGAATGCGCGCCGCGTCGCCGCCGCCGGTTCCTCGTCCTCGTCCTCCTCATCGGCCGAGGGCGGCTCCTTCGGACTGCGGCTGCGGCAGTGGCTGCTGACCGGTGTCAGCTACATGATCCCCTTCGTCGCCGCGGGCGGTCTGCTCATCGCCCTGGGCTTCCTGCTCGGCGGCTACGACATCGACGGCGAGGGCATCCTCGGCGAGTACACCCTCTTCAACCCGCCGCCCGCGGCGGAGAATGCCGCCTTCTCGGTGGGCTGGCTGACCTACCTCGGCGCCGTCTTCTCCGTGGTCGGCGGCTACGCGATGATGTTCCTGGTCCCGGCGCTGGCCGGCTATATCGCCTACGCGATGGCCGACCGCCCGGGCATCGCCCCCGGCTTCGTCATGGGCTACCTGGCGACCCAGTCCGATACCGGCTTCCTCGGCGGCATCGTGGGCGGTCTGCTCGCCGGCGCGATCGCCATGTCCTTCAGCCGTCTGCATCCGCCGCGCTGGCTCGCCGGCCTGATGCCGGTCGTCATCATCCCGCTGGTCACGACCCTGGTCGCGGGCCTGATCATGGTCGTGGTGCTCGGTAAGCCGATCGCCTGGATCATGAACGGCCTCGAGGACTGGCTGACCGGCATGTCGGACGGATCGACCTTCGTGCTGGGTGCGGTGCTCGGACTGATGATGGCCACCGACCTCGGCGGGCCGATCAACAAGTCGGCCTATCTCTTCGCGACCGCGGGCCTCGCCGAGGCCAATCTCGGCGACCCGGACTCGCCGCAGATGATGATCATGGCGGCCGTGATGATCGGCGGCATGACGCCGCCACTCGCGCTGGCCCTCTCGACGGCGATCCGCCCCCGCCTCTACACCCAGGAGGAGCGCGAGAACGGCAAGGCCGCCTGGCTGCTGGGAGCCGCCTTCATCTCCGAGGGGGCGATCCCCTTCGCGGCCGCGGACCCGTTGCGGGTCATCCCCTCGATGATGCTCGGCTCGGCCGCGGCAGGGGCGATCGCGATGGGCAGCGGGGTCACGCTCGCCGCTCCGCACGGCGGGATCTTCGTCTTCTTCGCCGTCGGCAACGTGCTCTGGTTCTTCATCGCCATCATCGTCGGTACTCTCGTGAGTGCCCTCGCCGTGACCCTGGCCAAGCAGCTCGGCCGGAAGCCCGCCGAGACCGCGTCCATCGGGGCCTGAGCGCCCACCAACCTCCTGAGAGGACCGAACATGCCCAGCAAGACCGTGACCGTCGGCTCGTCCGTCGGCCTGCACGCCCGTCCCGCCGCCACCATCGCGCAGGCGGCGAGCGAGGCCGGTGTCCCGGTGACCCTCGCGACCGCGGGCGGAGATCCCGTCGATGCCGGCTCGGCGCTGCTCATCATGACCCTCGGCGCCAAGAAGGGCGACGAGGTGACGGTCGAGAGCGACGATGCCGGTGTCGTCGACAAGATCGCCGGCCTCGTCGAGGCCGACCTCGACGCCTGAGGGCTTCACCACGATGTGGCCAGTCGTGGCCCGTTCTCGATCACCGGAACGGGCC
>JAEZEJ010000030.1 GCA_023417775.1 Actinomycetes bacterium
CCCCCCTGCACACCCCGGGCCCCGCGCCCGCACCCGCCGGCCTCCACCCGCCCGGCGACCTCGAGGACGGCGAGCAGGGGAGCGAGACGGGCTGCCCGGACGCCGATACGCTCGGCGATCTCCTCCGTCCGGGCGCCGCGTGCGACCGCGTCGAGCACGCCGAGCCGGAGGGCGGCGCGCGTCGCGAGCCAGCGCAGCGGACCGGCATCGGCCTCGGGCCGGGCCTCGTGGGCCGCGTCCTCGCGATGATGCCAGTATCCCGTCAAATTAAGATGGCTCTTGGGCATGCCCAGCTCGCGCGCGAGGTGACGCCGGATGGGCAGGAGCGCGCGGCTCTCGGCGCCCGCCCACACGTACCCCGTCCCGGCGGGCGGCGTGTGATCCAGGACCGCGGCCTGCAGGGCGGTGCCGTCGTGGGCAGGAGCCTCGATCCAGGTCACCGTGTCGCCCGGACGCGTCGCCAGCGGCAGACGCGCATCGGGTGACTCCACGGTCACGACGACCCGTGCCGGGACATCGGTCGGCCGTTCCTCCAGGAATCGGGCGATCGCCGGGAGAGCGGTCTCGTCGCCCAGCAGCCAGATCCAGTCCAGGTCATCGGGCAGCACCGTCGACGACTTCGGCCCGACGATCCACAACGGTGCACCCGGCTGGACCCGTTCCGCCCACTGCGAGGCGGGACCGTCATGTCCCAGGACGAAGTCCAGGTCCAGCTCCGCGGTCTCGGCCTCCAGGCGTCGCGGCGTGTAGTCGCGCGTGACACGCGATGAGCTTGCCGGCCACTCGATACCGTGCGACAGCTGCACGGGCAGCGCCTCGTCGAGGTCGCCCTCGGCGAAGACGATCTTGACGTGGTCGTCGAATGCCGGCGAGGTGAACGCGGGCTGCCGCCCGGCGGGGTGGTCGAAGGTGGCGAGCTGCGGGCCCGTGAGGGTCACCCGCCGCATCCGCCGGGTGACGTCACGGGTCCGCAGCACCTCGAGCCGACGGACGACGAGGGGGTGGGTCTGGAGTCCGCGCTGTGCCATGTCAGCCGAACTGCTCCTCGACGATGTCCAGCAGCGCCATCGCCTCGTCGTAGTCGCCGCGCAGCGCCCAGTAGGGCAGATCGAAGGCCTGTCCGTTCTCGAAGGACGGCAGCGAGGCGTAGACCGGGTTGTCCTCGAGCGAGGCCACGTCCATCGTGTCGGTGTTGAAGCCCATGACGAACATGGTCGGCTGGGTCAGCGTGTCGCCGACCCGCTCCGTCGGGACCTCGAACATGTCGCCGCCCGCGCCGTAGACCTCCAGGTCGCTCTCGGCGAAGACCGGTGCCGGCTCGATGCCGACGGCGGCGAGCTCATGGGGCAGGCCCACGTCCTCGACCAGGCCGAAGGGTCGTCCGTCGCCGGTGAAGGACACATAGGAGGCGGCTCCCTCCGGCGGTGTGATGGCCTCCTTGACCTCGGCGACGCGATCGTCATAGGCGGTGAGGAGATCGGCGTACTCGTCCTCCTGGCCGAAGACATCCTCGGCGAGGAAGGAGAACTGGTCCTGCCAGGTCTGCAGCTCGCGGCCCACGAGCACGGTCGGCGCGATATCGGTCAGCTCGTCGTAGACCTGCTCGGCCTGTCCCAACGGGAAGCCGATCCCGCCGCCGATGATCAGGTCGGGCTCCTGCTCGAGGATCGACTCGAGGTCATAGCCGTCGACGCTCCAGGGCAGGAAGATCGTGCCGTCCTCCTCGGCCTCGTCGGCCCAGAACTCCGAGAACGTGCCCTCGCTCTGGTCGGCGTCCTCGGGGACGGTCGCCGTCACCGGCACGTCGAGGTTGTACAGGTAGCCGGCGAGTGCGTAGTTGAGCACGACGACCCGCTGAGGGTCGGTCGGCACCTCGACCTCCCCGTAGTCGGTCGCGACGGTACGAGTCGAGTCGGCGGAGGACGTGTCGCCGGTGTCGTCGCTCGACGACGAGCAGGCGGAGAAGGTCAGCGCCGCGGCGACGGCGGCCACGGCGAGGAGGGGGGAACGGCGAGTCATCGATGTCCTTGTAGACGAGTTTCTCAGGGGAAATCCGGCCCCTTGACCGAGCCGGCTTAGGGTAGGTTAATCTAAGCCGCTTGCCGATGGCCGGTCCTGTCCGGACGTCTGCCGCGACCAACCCGACATCCGACCAGGAGGACTTCCGTGTCGCTCTCCGCGCTGGCCGCCGTCGTCCCCGACAACGCGATCCGCTTCCTCGGACACGACACCCACGAGCACGACGAACCGCATCTGATCCACGTCGTCAGCGGGCGGGTGCGTGTCGTCGCCGACGGCCGGCCGTACACGCTGGAGGAGAAGGAGTCGCTGTGGCTCGCGGCTCGCGTGCCGCACTCGATGACCGTCCTGTCCGAGGACGGGCTCGCCCTCGGACCGGTGCTCCCGGCGCAGGTGAGCCCGGTCCAGCGGGTGCGCAGGCTCGGGGCCGTTCCGGCGATCTCGGAGGTGCTGACCGCGTCGATGGTCGCGGCGCCTGCCAGTCCCGAGCAGGTCCAACCATTCCGACTCGCCCTCAGCCAGGTCCTCGCCACCCTCGGGCGGCAGTACTTCGCGATGGTCCTGCCCCTGCATCCGGTCGCCCGGGCGGTCGCCCAGGACGCGCGCCGATCGCGCACCAGCCTCGCCGAGCTCGCCCGTCGACATCACATGAGCGAGCGCCAGCTCCAGCGGGTCTTCCTCGAGCAGACGGGTCTCAGCTTCGCGCAGTGGCGGACGCGGTCCCGGCTCAACCTCGCGATCTCCGAGCTCTGCGAGGGCGCGGATCTGCCGGCCGCCGCCGCACGCGCGGGCTTCGCGGACCGCTCGGGGCTCGTCAAGGCGCTCGTGCGCGAGACGGGAGTCGATGCCGATGCCTGGCGCCGCGACCCGCATGCGGCCTTCGAGCGCGGCCATCGATGACGGTGGTCCTTCGTCCATCGCGGCCGACGGTGCGTCGTGCGGGCGTCCTCGTGGCGGCCGTCCTAGGTCTCCTGGTCACCGCCGTGCTCAGCCTGACGATCGGGTCCTCGCACGTGCCCTGGGAGGTCGTGCTCAAGGCCCTGGGCGCGCACGACGGATCGGCCTGGCATGTGACCATCCGCGATCTGCGGGTGCCACGGACCCTGCTGGGCATCCTCGTCGGCGCTGCGCTCGCGGTCGCCGGCGCGCTGATGCAGGGACTCACCCGCAATCCACTCGCCGATCCCGGACTGCTGGGCGTCAATGCCGGCGCCGGGTTCGGGGTGGCCCTCGGCGTCGCCTTCCTCGGTGTGACGCGCATCGACCAGTACCTGGTCTTCGCCTTCGCGGGGGCGATCATCGCCGCCGTGGTCGTCTACGCCATCGCGAGCCAGGGCCGGTCGAGCCCGACACCGCTGCGGCTGACTCTCGTCGGACTCGCGCTCGGTGCCGTGCTGATGGGCCTCGCGCGCACCCTCGCGCTCCTGAACGTCCAGACCTTCGACCGCATGCGGTTCTGGGGAGCCGGCACCATCACCGATCGGCCACCGGGCACCGTCGAGACGATCTGGCCGTGGATCATCGTCGGGCTGGTGATCGCGGTCGCCTGCGCGCGACCGGTCAACGCGATGTCGCTCGGCGATGATGTGGCCCGGGCCGTCGGCGTGCGGGTCGGGCTGGCCCGGCTGGGAGTGGTCGTGGCCGTGACGATGCTGTGCGGGGCGGCCACGGCGGCCGCCGGCCCGATCGCCTTCGTCGGCCTCATGGTGCCGCACATCGTGCGGTGGGTGACCGGGCCGGACTATCGCTGGATCGTGGTGGTCAGCCTCTTCGTCGGACCCGCCTTCCTGCTCGCCGCGGACATCCTCGGGCGCGTGATCGTGGCGCCGGGGGAGTTGCAGGTCGGTGTCGTCACCGGCCTGGTGGGCGCGCCGCTGCTGGTCGCGCTGGTTCACTGGCGACGGGCGGTCGCCCTGTGAGCGGGGATATCGCGGTCCGCCGCGGCGGATGGAGCATGCGTCTGGAACGGCGTCATGTGCTCGTCTCCACCGTGCTGCTCGTCCTCGTCCTGGTCACCGCCGTCTGGGCGGTGACCCTCGGCTCCTCGGCGATCGACGCGCGGGACGTGCTCGCCGTACTCGCCGGGCGTGAGGACGGGATGGAGCGCACCGTCGTGCTGGAGTGGCGGATGCCGCGGATCGCCGCGGCGGTGCTGTTCGGCGCCCTGCTCGGCGTCAGCGGTGCGCTGTTCCAGTCCCTGACCCGTAACCCCCTGGGCAGCCCGGACATCATCGGCTTCAACTCGGGGGCGTTCACCGGTGTGGTGGCCGTGCTGCTTCTCGGGGCCTCGAGTTTCACGATGTTGACGCTGGGCGCGCTCGCCGGTGGGACGCTGGCCGCGGCCGTCGTCTACGCACTGTCCTTTCGGCGGGGGATCAGCGGTTTCCGCTTCATCATCACCGGCATCGCGATCGGGGCCTTCCTGTCCTCGGTCAACACCTGGTTCTCGGTCAAGGCCGATGTCGACATCGCGCTGCGTGCCGCCGTCTGGGGCGCGGGAACGCTCGGCCTCGTCGACTGGAGCATGCTGGCGCTCGCCGGCGGGGTGACCCTGGCGGTGCTCGCCGTCCTGCCGATCGCGCAACGATGGCTGCGGCATCTCGAACTGGGTGACGCCACGGCGACGACCCTCGGGGTCCCCACCGAGGCCGCCAAGGCCGTGCTGATCGCGCTGGGCATCGTGACCACGGCGATCGTCACCGCCGCCTGCGGACCGATCGCCTTCGTCTCCCTCGTCGCCCCGCATATCGCCCGGCGGCTCACAGGCCGCGGTGGTTCGGTGGATCTCGTGGGCTCCGCCCTGGTGGGGGCGTTGCTGCTGCTCGTCTCCGATGTCGCGGCCCAACATGCCCTCGGCCGGGTCATCCTGCCGGTGGGAGCGGTCACGGTCTCGATCGGCGGGCTGTATCTCGTCTGGTTGCTCGTCGTCGAAACACGGAAGGAATGTGCCCCATGAGCAGACTCTCGACGCGCGAGCTGCGCGTCGGCTACGGCCCACGCGATGTCCTGCGAGGGCTGGACTTCGAGGTCCCCGACGGTGAGCTCACGGTGGTGATCGGACCCAATGCGTGCGGCAAGTCGACGCTGTTGCACGCTCTCGCTCGCCTGCATCCGGCCCGGGGCGGCAGCGTGCTGCTGGACGGCGACGACATCCGCCGGCTGCGGACCAAGGAGGTGGCGCGACGGGTCGGCCTCTTGCCGCAGTCGCCGCTCGCCCCCGATGGACTCACCGTGCGCGATCTGGTCGCGCGCGGGCGCTACCCCCATCAGGGCGTGCTGCGCAGTTGGTCCTCCGACGATGCCCGGGCGGTCGACGATGCGCTGGCGGCGACGGGTGTCGCCGACCTGGCCGAACGACGAGTGGACGAGCTCTCCGGAGGCCAGCGCCAGCGCGCCTGGATCGCGATGGCCATCGCCCAGGAGACCGAGCTGCTGCTGCTCGACGAGCCGACCACATTCCTCGACATCGGTCACCAGGTGGAGGTGCTCGAGCTGATGACCCGGCTGCGTCGCGCCGGTCGGACGGTGGTGGCGGTTCTGCACGAGATCAACCACGCAGCCCGGTACGCGACGCATCTCGTGGCGATGCGCGACGGAGCCGTTGTGGCACAGGGCCGGCCGGTCGACATCGTCTCGCCCGAGCTCATCGAGGCCATGTTCGGCGTCCGGGCGCGCGTGCTCCATGACCCCGTGACCGGTGCACCGATCGTCATCGCCGATGGCGAGTCGACCGCGGGTGGGCTCGCTCCCTCGGTGTAGTCCCCGGCTCCGGGCGTGGCGGTAGCTGGTCAACCCTCCGCCGCTCGCGGAGGTAGGCCAGCAACCTCAACCTGGTCCGATGACGTTGCTCACGCACCGCCGTTCACGCCGTGAGGTCGACCAGCTACCGCGGTGGAGTGGGGAACGGACGAGGCCGCGGACTCAGCTCTCGGGCTCGTCGAGGGGGACGGGGCGCTCGTCATCGGGGAGGACGATCTGTTCGGGCTCCTCCTCCCACACGTCCTGTTCCTGTTCGGCGACATCCTCGGGGGATGCGGGTTCGATCAGCGGATCGGTCATCGTGGAACCTCCTCATCGGGTGGTCGTATCTCCAGGAGACCACGCCGATCAACCCCGTGCAGTGCTCGACGATCAGAGTGTCCGGCCTCGGGGGACCCCTCGGCCCTCTCGCGGCCGCGTCAGGGCGATGGCCGCCGCGGCATCGACCAGCGCGCTGCCCGGAGCCGGCGGCCGGTGCTCGTCACTGCTTCTTCAGGCCGCGCCCGATGACGAGGCGCTGGATCTGATTGGTGCCCTCGAAGATCTGCATCACCTTGGTCTCCCGCATGTAGCGCTCGACCGGGAAGTCACGGGTGTACCCGGCTCCACCGAGCACCTGGACGGCATCGGTGGTGACCTTCATGGCGTTGTCGGTGGCGACCAGCTTGGCGATCGAGGCCTGCTTCCCGAAGGAGATCCCCGCATCGCGACGCCGAGCCGCCGCGAGATAGGTGGCGCGGGCGGACTCGACGGCGGCCGCCATGTCGGCCAGCAGGAAGGTCAGCCCCTGGTGGTCGATGATCGGCTGACCGAAGGTCTCGCGCTCCTTGGCATAGGCCACCGCGACATCGAGTGCGCCCTGGGCGACGCCGGTCGCCACCGCGGCGATCCCCAGGCGGCCCGCGTCGAGCCCGGCGAGGGCGATCGACAGCCCCTGACCCTCGTCGCCGAGGCGGCGTTCGGCCGGGACGCGGACGCCGTCGAAGAGCATCGTCGCCGTCGTCGAGCCCATGAGGCCCATCTTGTCCTCGGGGTGGTCGGCGCTGAGCCCTTCGGCATCGGCGGGGACGAGGAAGCAGGTGATGCCCGCATCGGTGGTGGCCATCACCTTGTAGAAGTCCGCCTGACCGCCGTGGGTGGTCCAGGCCTTCGCGCCGTCGATGACGTACTCGTCGCCCTCGCGACGGGCGCGGGTGCGCATCGCCGATGGATCGGAGCCGGCGTGCGCCTCGGAGAGGCAGTAGGCGCCGAGCAGTTCGCCGCCGAGCATGTCCGGCAGCCACCGTTCGCGCTGTGCATCGCTGCCCGCGGTGAACAGTCCGAAGCAGGAGAGCGCGTGCACGCTGGTGCCGACGCCGACCGAGGCCCAGGCCGTGCCGATCTCCTCGAGCACCTGGAGATACACCTCATAGGGCTGGCCGCCACCGCCGTAGCGCTCGGGATAGGGGAGGCCGAGCAGGCCGGCTCGGCCGAGGGTGCGGAAGACCTCGCGAGGAAAGACGCCGTCGCGTTCATGCTGGTCGACGATCGGGCGCAGCTCGCGGTCGACGAGCTGACGGGTCAGATCGATGAGGTCGCTCGCCTCGGAGGTCGGCAGGAGACGATCCACGGGCATGGCGGCCCCTTTCGATACTCGTAGTAGTACTGAATAACCTTCTTCGGTACTGTAACGCAGATGGTCGTCCACCCTTCTCGTCCTCGCGGGCCGCACGGACGCGATGCCCTCGTCGATGAGCTGATCGAGGTGTATCTGGCCGAGGGCTTCAGCCATCTTCAGCTCGCCGACCTGGCCGCCCGGCTCCGATGCTCCAAGAGCACCCTCTATGCGATCGCCCCCAGCAAGGAGCAGATCATCGTCACCGCGGTACGGGCCTTCTTCCGCCGTGCGACCGCGCGGGTCGAGGACGCGCTGCACGGCCATCAGGGGACGGGTGCCGTCGGCACCTATCTCGAGGCCATCGCCGCCGAGCTCCGTCCGGCGCAGTCCGCGTTCTACGCCGATGTCGAGGCCTTCGAGCCGGCGCGGGAGATCTACCGGCAGAACGTGCAGCACGCCATCGAGCGGGTGCAGGGGCTCGTGCGGTCGATCGATGCCGCTCCGGGTCCGCTCACCTCGGCCTTCGTCGGTGCCGTCGCCGGCACCCTCATGATGGCGATCCAGCGTGGCGAGATCGCGTCCGTCGCCGGACTGGACGATGCCGCGGCCTATCATCAACTCGCGGCGCTGCTCGGCGCCCCCGTGCAGAAAGGACCCGTCGATGACCGATGACCAGAGCACCGTGGCGACCAGCGTGGAGGGAGCCGTGGGCACCGTGCTGCTCGACCGGCCGGGCGATGCCAATGCCCTCGACCTCGCGACATCGCAGGCCCTCGGGACGGCGATCGCCGCGATGGAGGCCGATGATGCGGTGCGCGTGGTCGTGCTCCGCGGCAGCGGCCGGGTCTTCTGCGCCGGCGGTGATCTCGCGGCGATGATGGATGCTCCCGACCGGGGCGCCTACCTGCGCGAGCTGGTCGACTCGGCGCATGTGGCTGTTCGCGCCATGCAGTCGCTCTCCAAGCCTCTCGTCGTGGCGGTGCAGGGTGCGGCGGCGGGGATCGGCCTGTCCTTCGCGCTCGGCGCCGATGTCGTGGTGGCCACCGAGTCGGCGAAGTTCGTCACCGCCTACACCTCGGTCGGACTCACACCCGACGGGGGGATGTCGTGGCTGCTGCCCCGGGTGGTCGGTCAGCAGCGCGCCCTCGAACTCCTGGCCTCCGGGCGCCCGCTGTCCGCCGCGTCCGCACAGGAGTGGGGCATCGTGAGCCGGCTGTGCGCCGATGGCGCCTTGGACGAGACCGTGACCGAGGTGGCGGAGTCGCTTGCAGGGCGGCCGACGACGGCGATCGGTCAGGCACGCCGGCTGGTGCGTGCCTCGTGGGAGCGGACGCTGTCCGAGCAGCTGGACGCCGAGGCGGACGGGATCTCCTCGATCGTCGCGACTGAGGAGGCCGGCGAGCGCATCGCCCGCTTCCTCAAGCGCTGAGACCGCTCGCTCAGGCGAGGCCGCGGCGGGGGCGGGCGACGGGCCGGTCCCCGCGCAGCGAGGCGACCATCTCCAGCACGCGCCGGGTGGCGACCACATCGTGTGCGCGGAAGACCGCAGCGCCCTTCCACGCCGCGATCGCGGTGGCCGCGAGCGTGCCCTCCAGCCGGTCGTCGACGCCCAGGTCGAGGGTCTCGCCGACGAAGTCCTTGCGGCTGAGGGCCATGAGCACCGGCCATCCGGTGGCGACGAGCTCGTCCGTGCGGCGGAGCAGCTCCAGCCCGTGGAAGGTGTTCTTGCCGAAGTCGTGCGTGGGGTCGATGAGGATGCCCTCGGGCGGTACCCCCGCCGCCACGAGCCGTTCGGCCGCCGACGTGGTCTCGGCGATGACATCGGCCACCACGTCCTCGTAGCTGACGCGGATCGGGTCGGTGCGGGGCCGGGCTCCGCCGGTATGCGAGCAGACATAACCGCAGCCGTGACGGGTCGCGACCAGGCCGAGCTCCGGGTCCGTGCCCGCCCAGGTGTCGTTGAGGAGGTCGGCACCGGCGCGGGCCGCCGCCTCGCCCACGTCAGCCCTCCAGGTGTCGATGCTGATCGCCACGGAGGGAAATCGTTCGCGGACCGTCTCGATGAAGGGCACCGTGCGGCGGATCTCCTCGGCGACCGATACCTCCGTGCCCGTCCCCGCCTTCACGCCGCCGATGTCGATGAGATCGGCGCCGGCATCGACCGCTCGTGCGACGGCCTCCAGGGCGAGGCTCGGGTCGAAGGTCGCGCCGCGGTCGAAGAAGGAGTCCGGCGTGCGGTTGACGATCGCCATGACGAGCGCGCGATCGCGGCTGACGCGTCGGCCGCGCAGGGTGAGGGACGGCATAGGCCTCAGGGTTCCATACGCCGCTGCCGCTTGAGCTCGCCGCGGCGGCGCTTGGTGTCGAGTCGCCGCTGGTTCGAGGCACGGGTGGCGCGTGTGGGGCGTCGTCGCTTCGCCGGTACCAGTGCCGCCTCGACCAGCTCGTTCAACCGGGCCCGTGCGGCCTCGCGGTTGCGGTGCTGTGAGCGGTAGTGCGAGGAGACGACGGTGAGGGTGCCGTCGCGGAGACGCGACCGCAGGCGCTCGCGGACACGGTCGCGCTCCGCCTCGTCGAGGACGGCGGTGGTGTCGAGCGACCAGCTCAGCTCCACTCGTGTGTCACTGGTGTTGACATGCTGGCCGCCGGGCCCCGACGAACGGCTGAACCTCCAGCTCAGCTCGTCGTCGGGGATTCGCACGCGCCGCGGGGTCATGCGTCGGCGAGCACGCGGTAGAGCGCCTTGCGGGCATCCGCGAGGACTTCGGTGGCCTGCTCGCGCTGCTCATCCGTCCCGGCCTGCATGACCTGGGTCCAGGCGCCGATCAGCGAGCGCAGGGACTCGGCGGCCTCGCGGGTCGGCCGCCCCGGACGCTCCTCATCGGTCTGCCAGGGTGTGCCGAAGGACTCGCGATGCTCCTCGACGTGGGCGCGACCGGCCTCGGTGAGCTGCGCGGTCTTGCGACCCTCGACGCGCTCGAAGCTGACGAGTCCTTCGTCCTCGAGTTGCTGGAGCACGGGGTAGACCGATCCTGGACTGGGCGTCCATTCGCCGTCGCTGCGCTCGCCGATCTCGGTGATGAGCTGATAGCCGTGCATCGGGGACTCGTCCAACAGGAGGAGGACGGCGGCTCGGACATCGCCGCCGCGACCACGTCGGCCGCCGCGGCCACGTCGGCCACGTGGTCCGCCGAAGCCGAAGCGCGCGAGGTGTTCGAGATGGTGATCCATCTCGTCGGCATTGAAGGGGCGGCGTGGGCCGCGCCCGGGAAAATCGTGGGGTCCCATGGAAGGACCTCCTTTCGTATCGTCGTTACGTAAACGATATATCGAAATAGTGTCGACGACAAGCGGAGGTGAGGAGGGTCACGGGGATCAGCCCTGGACGTACTGTTCGAGCTGGTCGCGCTCGAACTGCAGCTGGTCCATGCGGTACTTGACGGCGTCGCCGATGCTGACGAGCCCGACGAGTCGCCCGTCGTCGACCACCGGCACGTGGCGGACGCGGTATTCGGTCATCGTCGCCGTCAGCTCGGCGAGGGGGGTCTCGGGTGAGCACACCTGGATCTGCTCGGACATGATCATCGACACGGTGGCGGTGCGCGGGTCGTCGACTCCGCGCAGCTTGCGGACGATATCGCGTTCGGACACGATGCCGGCGATCCCATCGTCGTCCTCGCGGCGCACGACGAGCGCGCCGATATTCAGCTCGGCCAGCAGGTCGAGCAGCTGTGACACGCTCGCCTCCGGGCTGATCGTGAAGACCTCGTCGCTTCCCTTCGAGGACAGGACGTCGTTGACTCGCATGGCGCACCTCCAGGTGCAGCGAGTGTAGCGCAGATCACAGGGTTGCTCAGCGACCGCCGAAATCGAGATGGCGCACATTGTCGTCGGGATCGGGCTCGTCATCGGGGAAGTAGCCGACGAAGGCCATCGAGGCGTCGTGGAGGCGGCCGTTGGTGGCCAGCGCATTGCCGGCCCAGGGCCCCGGCTGCCCGTCCAGTCCGGTGAACCTGCCGCCCGCCTCGCGCACGATGACGTCCAGGGCGGCCATGTCCCAGAGGTTCAGCTCGGGCTCCGCCGCGATGTCGACGGCCCCCTCGGCGAGCAGCATGTAGGACCAGAAGTCGCCATAGGCGCGGGTCCGCCAGGCGCGTGACAGCAGTTCGAGGAACTCGGTCTGCCGGCCGATATCGGCCCACCCGCCGAGCGAGGAATAGGAGATGGAGGCGCTCGCCAGGTCGCCCACCTGCGATACCTGGATCTGCCGGGAGCTGAGCAGCGACTTGCCGGTATGCGCACCGCCGTCCTTCGAGGCCCACCAGCGGCGCCCGAGGGCCGGTGCCGAGACGCAGCCGACCACGATCTCGCCGGCCTCCTCCAGGGCGATGAGCGTCGCCCAGACCGGGACACCTCGGACGAAGTTGGCGGTGCCGTCGATCGGATCGACGATCCACCGCCGTTCGGAGGAGGAGGCGGTGCCCTCGGTCTCGCCCTCCTCCTCGCCGAGCACGATGTCGCGGCCGCGGGCGGACGCCAGGGTGCGCCGGATCGCGGCCTCGACCGCCTGATCGGACTCGGTCACATAGGTCATATCGGGCTTGGTCGAGACGCTGAGGTCCACGGCGCCGAAGCGATCCATGCTGAGGTTGTCGGCCGAGTCGGCGAGCACGTGCGCCAGGCGCAAGTCGTCCAGATAGGGGGTGGCCATGGGCTCAGCGTAACGAAGCGCGCTCGTGGGCCGTGCGAAGGCGGGTGGGCGGTGCGTCAGCACGCGGAACACGCCCTCAGGTGCGCGATGACTCACCGCTCACCGGGGTGGACCTCAGTAGTCGGAGGCCAGCGAGCGGCTGGAGAGGATGCGGCGGAAGGACTCGACGCGTGCGCGGGGCAGGCGCCCATCGGCGACCGCCGTGTCGAGGGCGCACTCGGGTTCCTCGGCCAGGTGAGTGCACCCGCGCGGGCAGTCCCGCGTGACCTCCTCGAGATCGCCGAAGGCCCGGATGATGTGATCGGTCTCCACATGCCGCAGTCCGAAGGAGCGGATGCCCGGCGTGTCGATGATGGTGCCTCCGCCCGGCAGACGCAGCAGCTGAGCGGACGTGGAGGTGTGCCGACCGCGGCCGGTCACCTCGTTGACATGGCTGGTGGCGCGTTCGGCATCGGGGACGAGGGCGTTGACCAGGGTGGACTTGCCGACGCCGCTGTGTCCGACCAGCACGCTGGTGTGGTCGCGCAGCGCCTCGCGAAGCTCGTCGAGTTCGCCGCCGCGCCGGGTCACCAGCACGCGGACGTCGAGCGGTTCGAGCAGCGCGAGCATGTCGTCGGGGGAGCCGAGGTCGGATTTCGTGAAGCACACCAGCGGTTCGATGCCGGCGTCGAAGGCGGCCACCAGGCAGCGGTCGATGAGCCCGGCACGGGGAGGAGGGTCGGCCAGGGCCTGGACGATCACCATCTGATCGGCATTCGCGACGATCACGCGTTCCAGCGCCTCATCGTCGTCCGCCGTACGGCGCAGCACCGTACGGCGGGGCAGCACCTCCACGATGCGGGCGAGCGAGCCGTCGCGTCCCGACAGATCGCCGACCACCCGGACCTCGTCGCCGACCACGACGCCCTGCTTGCCGAGCGGTCGCGATTTCATCGCGGTGACGATCTCGCCCTCGAGGTCGAGGGTGTAGCGGCCCCGGTCGATGGTCACCACGCGGGCGACGCGGGCATCGTCGTAGTTGGGGCGCTCCTTGGTGCGCGGCCTGCTGCCGCGCCGGCGGGGGCGCTCATAGGCCTCGTGCTCGTCGCGCTCGCGACGAGTCATCGGCACAGCTCCGACCAGTCCTCGGCGAACCCGGGGTAGGTCTTGGCGGTGGTCTCGACGTTCTCGATGACGACGCCGGGGACGGCGAGCCCGAGGACCGCGGCGGCGTGCGCCAGCCGATGGTCGTGGTAGGTGCCGAAGACGCCGCCGTGCAAGGGCCGCGGAGTGATGCGCAGGCCGTCGTCGGTTTCGACGACCTCGCCGCCGAGGCCGTTGATCTCGGCGGCGAGGGCCGCCAACCGGTCGGTCTCGTGACCCCGCAGGTGGGCGACGCCGCGGATCGTGGACGTGTCGTCCGCGAGGGCGGCGAGCGCCGCGACGACAGGCGTCAGCTCACCGACATCGTGGAGATCGAGGTCGACCGCCCGTAGCGACGGCCCGCCGGTCACCACGAGGGCGTCGCCGTCGCGATGCGTGGACGCACCGAAGGCGTCGGCGATCCACGGCCAGGCGTCACCGGCCTGATCGGTGGACTCGGGCCAGTGCCGGATCCGCACCGAGCCACCGGTGACCAGGGCCGCGGCCACGAACGGCCCGGCATTCGAGAGGTCCGGCTCGATCGCGACGTCTTCGCCGGCGATCGGCCCCGGGTGGACCGTCCAGGTGCCGGGCTCGGTGTCGACGTGGACACCGCGTTCGCGCAGCTGCGTGACGGTCATGTCGATATGCGGCTGGGAGGGCAGCGTGGCACCGGTGTGCCGCAGGCGCAGTCCCTCGCGGAAGCGCGCGCCCACCAGGAGGAGGGCCGAGACGAACTGGCTCGATGCGGAGGAGTCGATCTCGATATCGCCGCCGGCGATGTCCGGCGGCCGCACGGTGAACGGCAGCGTGCCGCGGCCGTCGTCGTCGACCTCGGCTCCGAGGGCCCGTAGCCCGTCGATCGTTCCGGACATCGGCCGCTCGCGGGCTCGCGGATCGCCGTCGAAGGTGACCGGAGCGCGACCGAGAGCGGCGATCGGCGGCACGAAGCGCATGACCGTGCCGGCGAGTCCGCAGTCCACCTCGACAGGGGCATCGCCGAAGTCGATCGGCCGGATGCGCCAGATGTCGCCGTCGCGGACGATGCGGGCGCCGAGGGACTCCAGCGCCGCCGCCATCAGCTCGGTGTCGCGGGACACGAGCGGCTGGCTCACACACGACTCGTCCTCGCCGAGGGCGGCGAGGACGAGTACACGGTTGGTGAGCGACTTCGAACCGGGGATGGTGACCTCGGCGTCGAGGGGACGGTCAGCCAGGGGAGCGGGCCAGTCGGTCACGCCTCAGCTCCGCAGGTCGTCGACCTGGTCGGCGATCGCGTGGCCGGTGTCGACGACCTTCTTCTTGGCCCGGGCGCCGATCCAGCGCTTCTTCGGGTCGGGGTCGAGGGTCGACATCAGCAGACCGCCGGTCATTGACACGTTCTTGGCGAAGTGGATCGCCTGATTGCGGCGGGCATCCGGATCGGTCTCATTCCAGAACTGATGACCGACGGCGGTGGTGGCGGGCATCGTCGCCGCGAGAGCCAGCGCGCTCGCCCGCGGGAACCGCCCGGTCGCCAGGGCCAGGCCGGCGGCGACGTGGACGGCGGCATTGAGGCGGACGAGATTCGTGGCCGAGACGGGCGCGGCCGGCACGATCTTCTGCGCCGCGTCCGCGACCGGCTGGACCTTCGGGGCCATCGCGGAGGCATTGCGCAGCGCCATCGTTCCGCCATAGACGAACATGGTGGCGAGCATGGGCCGGGCTACAGTGCGCAAGAGCGTCATAGGTCATTTTTACCGCACGTGGGCGAGCTCGGCATGATGCCCTGGATCCTCACTCGGCGATTCGAGCGCGCGGTTGCTCCGTGGGAGTGTTCTGCCGGTCGTCCCCTCCGGTGGTGCCGTCCTCACGGCCGGGTTCCGGCTCGGGTGACGGCGTCTCGCTGCCGGCCCACGGGCCGAAGGCGAAGGAGTGGAAGCGCGGGGATCCGCTCGTGTCGCTGGACCACACCTGGGTGCGTCCGCGCGCCTCGTCGGCCGCGACGGTGACGGAGGTGCGGGCGGTCTCACCGGGCCGCAGTGTGCGGGTGCAGGTCACCGAGCTCGACGACGGCGTACAGGACAGGCCCGAGGCGCCCGCGAAGCTGAAAGCCGTCTGGAAGTCGAATCGCACCGTGACCTGTCGAGCTCCCGGAGAGGCGTTCTCGCCCACGAGCTGGAGGTTCATCCGCACCAGGCGCTGACCATGGTCGGCCAGTCGATCGGGATCGCTGAAGGCGAGGCCGACCCCCATCGAGGCCGGCAGAGCGCTCGGGGTCGGGACCTCGGGTGACGGCGTCGCGGCATCGGACTCCTCCGGAGCCGGTGTCGTGGGATCGTGGTCCTTTTTCGCGGAACCGGTCGCCGAGGGGTGCGGCTCCTCCGGGGTGGCCTCGTCCTCGTCTTCGTCCTCGGTCTCCGCGACCGGCGAGGGCGATGCGCCGGCGCTCGGCACCGAAGGCAGGCCGCCCCAGGCCGTGGGCACGCCGCCGGGACCCCACTGGGCGACCGCGAGGGCTCCGGCACTGGTGGCGGCCAGCACGGTGGCCGCCGTGGCGATCAGTACGGCCGGTACCCACCGGGGGCGGTTCCGCGGGGCGCGCCGAGAGGTGGGCTCACGCAGGTAGCGCCCGGCCGCGGCTCCGATCATGGCGGCCGCGAGCTCGTGAGCCCGGTGGAGGTCCTCAGCCGCCCACCACAGGCCGAGGCAGGTCGCGCAGTCGTCGGCATGTGCGGCGAGATCGTCGAGGTGGGTACGGGCGTGGAGGGGAGCGGCGGTGTCGCGCTGGTCGGCGAGATAGGCCTCCCGCAGGGCCGACAGAGCGGTGTCGCGGAGCGTGGGCACCTGGCGCGCTTCGATGCCGACGACCAGGGCGGTCTCGGCCACCGGGGCCTCGTCGACCACGTCGTGCCAGATGATCGCCTGCTGGCGTGGATCGAGCCGGTGCCAGGCCCGCAGGGTCGCCGACTCGGGGAGGGCAGTGCCGCGGGCCGCGAGGGTCAGACGCAGGAGCCACGGACGGATCGCGGTGTGAGCCGCCTCGCCCGCCAGCACGCCGGTGAGGCCCTCGGCGAATACCGCACCGACCAGCGCATCGGGCGAGCTCTCTCGAGTGAGGCAGACGGCGAGATGCTCGATCGCGGGCCGATGGCGGTCGAAGAGCGCCGCATAGGCCGTGGCATCGCCGGCCTGGGCAGCCTCGACGAGCGCCGCATCGCTGCGTGGCGATGTGCGCTGGGCGTCGTCGGCTCTCATACAGTCCCCGGGTGGTCGGCGTCGTCTCCCTCTAGCGTAGGCAATCGATCCACACCCGTCAGGCGACTCGCGGTATCGGCTGGCACGATATCGGCATGTGCGGTCGATATGCGACGTCGCGGACGTCGTCGCAGCTGGAACGCGACTTCGAGGCACGACTCGGCGATTTGCACGTCGAGTCCGATGCCGACTACAACGCCGCACCCACCAAGCCGGAGCCGCTCATCGTGGGTCGGCGCGATGACACGACGACCTGGCGCGAGCTGGTCACGGCCCGCTGGGGGCTGATCCCCTCCTGGGCCAAGGACCCGTCGATCGGCAGCAAGCTCATCAATGCCCGCTCGGAGACGGCCGCGGAGAAGCCGTCCTTCCGACGGGCCTTCGCCGGCCGCCGCGCGGTGGTGCCCGTCGACGGTTTCTACGAGTGGTACCAGCCGCGATCCGCCGAAGGGGCGAAGCCGCGCAAGCAGCCCTTCTATCTGACGGGCCGCGGCGGCACGGGACTGGCGCTGGCGGGCCTCTACGAGTTCTGGAAGGACCCGGAGGGCACCTGGGTGCTCAGTTACAGCATCCTCACCACCTCGGCCGAGGGCGACGACGGCCGCATCCACGACCGGGCGCCGCTGCTCGTCCCCGAACCGCTGCTCGACCCCTGGCTCGACCGCGATCGGCACGGCGCCGATCTGCTCGACGAGCTGGTGCCCGCGACGCCGGGGGTGCTCGATCTGTGGCCGGTGTCGTTCGCCGTCAACAATGTCCGCAACAACGGTCCAGAGCTGGTCGCCCCGCTGCCCGCGGAATAGCCCGGGGGGCCTCGGCGTTGTCACCGGGGAGGAGGTAGTCGATGCTCGCGTGTCCCGAAAGGCCGATCCCCGTAGACTTCGAGGAGATGGCCACCGATGACGTCGTACTCAACGAGGAATCCCCCGAACAGCGCCAGGCGCGGTTCGAGGCCGATGCGCTGCCTTTCCTGGACCAGCTCTACTCGGCGGCACTGCGGATGACCCGCAATCCCGCCGATGCCGAGGACATCGTCCAGGAGACCTATGCCAAGGCGTTCAGCTCATTCCACCAGTTCAAGCCGGGGACCAATCTGAAGGCCTGGCTGTACCGGATCCTGACCAACACCTATATCAACTCGTACCGCAAGAAGCAGCGTCAGCCGCAGCAGGTCACCGAGGAGATCGAGGACTGGCAGGTCGCCGCGGCGGAGGCGCACACCTCGAGTGGACTGAAGTCCGCTGAGATGGAGGCGCTGGAGCGGATGCCCGATAGCGACGTCAAGGACGCCCTCCAGGCTCTCCCCGAGGACTTCCGGTACGCGGTGTATCTCGCCGATGTCGAGGGTTTCCCGTACAAGGAGATCGCCGAGATCATGGACACGCCGATCGGCACCGTGATGTCGCGACTGCATCGGGGTCGTCGTCAGCTGCGCGAGATGCTCACCGACTACGCCCGGCAGCGTGGGATGGCCGTCGCGAAGGCAGGTGACGAGTGATGAGCGAGTGCGAGGGCCCCGACTGCACTGACGCGCTGGAGAAGCTGTATCTGTTCATCGACCATGAGCTCGAGGACGCCAGCTGCGAGGAGATCCAGTCGCATATCGACAACTGCCGCACCTGCCTGACCGAGTACCAGCTCGATGTCCTGGTGAAGTCGCTCATCTCGCGGTCCTGCGCCGAGCGGGCGCCCGCACCGCTGCGCGAGCGGGTGCTGCTCTCGATCCGCACCGTCCAGGTCGAGATCCGCGAGACCGACTGAATCCATCGTCAGTCGGCGACGATCACCTCGACCGATGCGGTCTCGAGGGCCGAGCCGAGCTCGAGACCGGGATCGTCATCGGTGACGAGACCGGTGAGCTGGTCCAGATCGGCCACATGGATCGGAGCGACGACACGATGCTTCGACGAGTCCGCGAGCACCCAGGAGCGGGCGGAGACGGCCAGCATCCGCTGACGCAGCCGCGCCTCGTCGTAGTGGAAGTCGGTCAGGCCCTCGGCGGTGTCGACGCCGCCTGAGCCGAGGAGCGCGATATCGGGCCGGAAGTCGTCCAGGAACTGCTCGGCGCGGCCACCGGAGACCGCGAGATCTCCCGATCTCAGCCGGCCGCCGAGCACCACGATCTCGCCGGCCAGCCGCTCGGAGGCCAGGGTGGCCGCAGGCAGCGAGCTCGTCAGCACGAGACCGTGGAAGGCGGGCGACATCGCGGCGACCACCTGGAGCGCGGTAGTGCCCACATCGATCACCACGGTCGCGTCATCGGCGATCAGGCCCGCCGCGACGCGCCCGATGCGCTCCTTCTCGTCCCGCCCGCTGACGCTGCGCTCGCCATAGGACCCCTCGGCTCGGGCGTGGTGTCCGGCACCGACGGCCCCACCCCGCACCCGGGTCAGGACGCCGCGGTCCTCCAGGGCGGCGAGGTCGCGACGCACCGTCTCGATGGAGACGTCCAGAACGTCGACGAGGTCCACGGTGCGCACGAACTCCCGACCGGCGAGCTGCTGCTCGATGATGCCCCACCGCTCGGCGGGGATGGGCGCGTGCGCCACCGTGGACCTCCTCGGATCTGACTCCGAACCCTATCCTTCCTTCGGCTCCGCATCGAGCACGGCGTCGATGGACTCCATGTCGGGCATCGTCAGCCCGGAGACGCCCTTGCGGACGAGCAGATAGGCGAAGTACACGGCCCCGATGAGGACCATCACGCCGACATAGGCCCACGAGTTGGCGAACGAGGCGTCACGGAAGATCAGCAGCTCCCAGACCAGCCACACGACGGCCACGATGAGCACCGGGACCTCCCAGCGGCCGAGGCTGAAGCCGCGGGTCGGCGGCAGATGCTTGCGCTTGACGATGTAGAGCGCGACGGTGCTCGCGTAGATGATCGCCGGCAGCAGCGTGGCCGCCGAGAACAGCGCGAAGAGTGCATCGGTGGAGAAGGCGAAGACCGCGAGCACCGTCTGGCCGACCGCGAACATCATGAAGGTGGCGTTCATCGGGGTGCCGCGCGAGCGCGAGATGCGATGGAAGGCCTGCCAGCCGGGGAACCGCTCATCGCGCGACATCGCCCAGATGAGGCGCGAGCCGCTCAGGGTGATCACGAGACCGCAGGAGAAGATCGAGATGACCACCAGGACGAGCAGCGCCTTGCCGAGGAAGGAGCCGAGGACGCCCTGGATGATGTCGGCGATCGGCGTCTCGGACCCGGCCAGTGCGACCGGGTCGCCGGCCAGGCCGGTGACGGCGATGAGGAAGAGGAAGCCGATGATGCCGAGCGTGAGGACCGCGCGGTACATCGCCCGCGGGACGACGTGCTCGGGGTCGCGGGTCTCCTCGGCCAGATTGGCGGCGGACTCGAAGCCGACGATCGTGAAGGCGCCGAGCAGGAAGCCCATCGCCCACGGACCCGCCTCGGTGAGGCCACCGAGGGAGAAGTAGCCCTCGGCGGGCACATCGCCGCGGCTGAACAACGTGCTCCAGTCGAACTGGCCGGTGGCGAAGCCGACGCCGAAGAGGAGCACGACCAGGCCGATCATGCCGATCAGCTGGATCGTGACCGCGCCGTTGTTCACGCGCTGTGTGGCGCGCGTCGACAGCGACACGAGGGCCGCCTGCAGGGTGATGACCACCGCGGTGATGATCCAGGCATTGGCCTGTGTGCCGACATAGCCGAACAGCACCGGCAGGATCGTCGAGGCGATCGTGTAGTCCACCGCGACCACGACGACGCCGAGGAAGGTGAACGAGATCCAGCCCATGATCCAGCCGAGCACGGGATTGGCCAGGCGGGAGACCCACTGGTAGGCGTAGCCGGTGACCGGCACACGGGCCGCGAGCGCGCCGAAGACGAGGGCGACCGCGAGCTGGCCGATGACCACGATCGGCCAGGTCCAGATGCCGAGGGGCCCCGAGGTCGCGAGGACCGAGCCGTAGGCGGTGAAGATGCCGGTCGCGATCGACACGAAGCCGAAGGCGACGGCGAACAGGGTGAAGGGACTCAGGTCCTTGGCGAGCGTCTGCTCATAGTGTCCCGCGGGCAGCTCTGTCCCGCTCTGATGGTTGCTCATCGATCTTCCTTGTCTTGTCTCACGAGAGGTGCAGGCGGACCTCGCCGCCGGTCGGTTCGATTCCGTCCAGGACGCTCCACGGGATCCTGAACACCCGGCCCGGCGACGCCGGCCAGGGCAGACGGCGGCGGGTGACGATGCTGTCACCCTGGGTGACCGTCACGTGCGGGAATCGCACGAGGTCGTTGACCCAGGTCTCGATCCGGCCGCGGGCGGGGACACCCGCCGAGAGGTCGATCAGACCGGGGGACACCCACCGGAAGGACTCGTCGCCGACGAGTCTCGTCCCGGTGGCCGCCGCGGTCGCGCCGCCCAGATAGCGGATGACCGCAGTCGCGACGTGGGCGCCGCCGAGTGCGGCGATGTCGGCGGTGTCGACCGGATGCACGAGGTTCCCGGCGGCGAACACGCCCGGCCGGCGGGTGCGGCCGGCGGCGTCGACCAGCGGGCCCTTCGTGTCGGGGGCCAGGTCGATGCCGGCGGAGCGGACCAGCTCGTGGTCCGGGATCCAGTCGCCGGTGAAGACCACGGTGTCGCAGTCGAGGACGCGACGTCGCCCGGTCGCGAGGTCCTCGACCTCGACCCCCTCCACCCGATACCGGCCGATGACCTGCGTGACGCGGTGGCCGGTCACGAGCTCGGGACGGAACATCACGCGGCCGCCGAGGTTGAATGCTCCGTAGGACTCGGGGGTGGCGTGGCGGGTGACGAGTGCGGCGGGCGTGCAGCCGGCCTCCTTGAGCGTCATCGCGGCGGACCAGGACACCAGCTCGCCGCCGACGATCACCGCCCGCTCGCCGACCCGCCCGTGATGCAGGTGGACGCGGTTCTGCAGCTCACCGGTCGTGTAGACACCGGCGGGGCGCGAGCCGGGGATCATCCGGGCCGGTCGCGGCCGCTCGCGAGCACCGGTGGCGATGACGATGGCCTCGGCGGACACGAGCTCGCGGCCACGCGGGCTCGTCAGGTGCAGCGACCGCTCATCGCGCCACGATGTCGCCATCGTGCCGGTGAGGATCTCGACTCCCGCGTCGATCGCCTCGGCGACGAGACGACGCGCGTACGCCGGTCCGCTCATGAACCGGCGGCGATCGCGCATGCCGTATCCGGGATGATCGGAGTGGCGGGGGATGCCACCGGCCTCGCGCTCGCGTTCGAGGACGAGGACGCGGTCGACACCGCGCTCGCGGAGCGCCGTGGCGGCGCTCAGACCCGATGGACCGCCACCGATGACGAGGGCCTCGACCTGGCGTTCGGTGCTCATCGGGTCATCTCCTCGATCGTGGCGTCCACCGCGGCACCGCAGTAGAACCCCTGGCAGCGTCCATTGGTCGCGCGGGTGCGGCGGCTGACGCCGGAGCGGTCGACCGCGGGCACGGAGGCGCACAGCGCGTCGCGGATCTCTCCGAAGCTGACCCGCTCGCAGAAGCAGACGAGCTCGCCGTAGGCGGGGTCGCGGCGGATGACCTCGTCGCGCTCATAGGGCCGCGGCCTCGTCTCCCCGATATTGGGCATCTGCGGGGGAGCGGCCGGGGCCGGACGCTCGCGCAGCTCCACGCCGGCATCGGTCAGCAGGCCTTCGATGTGCTCGGCGATCGCCATGGAGGCGGTCAGTCCGGTCGAGCGGATACCGCCGACGAGGAGATAGCGCCGATCCGGGTCGGGCTCGATGAGGTAGTCGCCGTGGTCGATCGCGGCCCGCAGGCCCGCATAGGCGGTCGTCACCTCCTCCTCGAAGAGCGTGGGCATGAGCCGCTCGCCCTTCTCGTGCAGGAAGGCGAAGCCGTTCTCCGAGGTGCCGGTGGCGGTCTTGTCGGGCAGGTCCTCGGCGGTCGGGCCGAGCATGACATTGCCGTACACCGTGGGGCTCACCAGCACGCCCTTGCCGAGCTTGCTCGGCACGGGCAGGACAATCTTGTCCACGAGGGGCCGGGCGAGCTTGTCGAAGACCAGCAGCTCGCCGCGTCGAGGGGTGACCGTGAAGCGGTCGAAGCCGAGCTCGCGATCCAGGACATCGGCGCCGAGGCCGGCGGCGTTGATGAGCCAGCGGGTCGTGAGATCGCCCCGGCTGGTGTGCACGACGGTGTGGCCGTCCCGCACCTCGACGCCGGACACCCGCCGGCCGAGGAGCAGCGCGGCGCCGTTGTCGACCGCCTCGGTGGCGTAGGCGATCGACGGCGTCCAGGGGCAGATGATCGACTCGCCGGGAACGGTCAGACCGCCGAGCGCGCCGGGTCCGAGGTGCGGCACGGCGGCGTAGACGGCGTCGGCATCGACGATCTCGCACGCCGTGTAGCCGTTCTGCTCGGCCTTCTCGCGCAGCGCCGGCAGGTTCTCCAGCTCTTCGTCGGTCCAGGCGACCAGGATCGCGCCGGTGTGCTCGACCGGGATACCGGTCTGCTCGGCGTAGTCGCCGAGCAGCGTGTAGCCGCGGCTGACGAGTCGCGCCTCCAGGGTGCCAGGCTTGGCATCGAAGCCGGTGTGGAGGATCGCGGTATTGGCCTTGCTCGTGCCCTCGCCGACATCGTGGGCGGCATCGACGACCGCGACGCTCAGCTCGTAGCGGCTCAGCGCACGAGCGATGGCGGTGCCGACCACGCCGGCGCCGACGATGGTGATGTCGTAGGTCACGACACGTCCTTTCCAGGGGTTGCGGAGAGGCCGGACTCGACCGTGGCGCGCCACCGGTCGCGGAAGGCGGCGGCGTCTCGGCCGGTCCAGCGGGGTTCGTAGGTGCGAGCCGGCGACCATGCCACGAGGGCGTCCTCGACGGCGGTCGAGGGATCGAGGGCCAGCCGGGCTGTCGCCACCGCGCCGAGCGGGGTGGCGTGCTCGGAGCCGAAGAGGTCGACCGGCACCTGGGACAGATCGGCCTGCGCCTGCATGAGGGTCGCGCTGCGGGTGAGCCCGCCGTCGACCCGCAGGCGTGCCGGACGCTCGCCGAGGTCGATCATCTCGGCGACATGCGCGGCGATGCCCTCGAGCACCGCCCGCACGATCTCTCCGCGGCCGGTCGACAGGGTGAGGCCGTGCAGCGATGCGCCGACATCGGCACGCCACCAGGGAGCGGCCAGGCCGGCGAAGGCGGGGGAGCAGAGCACGCCGCCGGAGTTTTCGGCGGCGACGCTGTCGAGTTCGGCGGGGGAACCGATCAGACCGAGATCGCACAGCCAGCGGACGGCCGAGGCAGCGGTGTAGACCTGGCCGTCGGCGCAGTAGGTCGTCGCATCGCGGAGGGTCCAGGCGATCGAAGTCGCCAGACCACCCGGATGAGGGGTCGGGTCGTCGCCGCGGTTGAGCAGCAGGAAGGCGCCGGTGCCGTAGGTGCACTTGGCGCTCCCCGGCTCGACACAGCCCTCCGCGAGCAGCGCGGCCTGCTGGTCGACGATGAGGCCGCCGACGGGGATGTCGCCGCCGAAGGCACTCGTCGTCCCCACGATCTCGTCGCTGGCGACGAGGCGGGGCAGCTCCTCGTCGGCGAGCCCGAAGAGCTCGAGCAGCTCGCCGTCCCAGTCGCCGCGCGCGAGGTCGAGCACGAGCGAGCGGCTGGCGGTCGAGGTGTCCGTCACGAACTCACCGGTCAGGCGGTGGACGAGCCAGGAGTCGCTGGTCGTCACGACGCCCGCACCGGTGAGCTCGCGGCGGAGCCAGGTCATCTTGGGAGCGGAGAAATAGGGATCGAGCAGCAGGCCGGTGCGTTCGTGGACCAGCTCGGCGTGATCGCGCAGCTCGGCACAGATCGACTCGGCGCGGCGGTCCTGCCAGACGATCGCGGGAGTCAGCGGCTCACCGGTGGACCGGTCCCAGGCCAGGACCGTCTCTCCCTGATTGGCCAGCGACACGGCCTCGATCGCCGCGCCCGACTCCTCGACGGCCGCGCGGCCGCTGTCGAGCACGCTGCGCCACAGTTCCTCGGGATCCTGCTCGACGACACCGCCGTTGCGGTAGTCGGGGCGGACGGCGACCTCGGCGACAGCCAGGACGTCGTCGCCGTCGACGACGATCGCCTTGGTGCCGGAGGTGCCCTGGTCGATGGCCAGGATCGCCACGCTCGCTCCTCACCCGGGAAGCGGGCCTGATGACCGTAACTTCCCGAAACTAACTGTTCTTGCCCGTTAGTGTGGAGGAGCAGTCACGCCTGTGTCAACCGTCACCATCGGACGGCCCGGACGGGGGTTCCCGGCAGGGCATCGCGCAGGGTGACGGACAGCCGTTCGGGCCCCACCGCCACGACGGCACCGGACCGGCGCATCAACGGAAGATCGTGGGCCGAGTCGCTGTAGACGAGGTCCCACTCCGGCCACCCCAGTGCGGCCAGGCGCTCCACCTTCCGCTCGGCGAAGCAGTGGTCGTCCCAGCCGAGCCGTCCGGTGGATCGCGGAGACACCGCCGAGGCGCACACCACCACGGGTAGATCCAGCTCTCGGGCCCAGGCCTCGATGACCGGCGTGAGACCGGCCGAGGCGATCACCAGCTCAGCGCCCTGGGACACCAGAGCGCGCGCCTCGTCGACGGCGACGCCCCGGGTCATCGAGGGATCGCGCGCCATCGCCCTGCCGAAGGACCGCAGCTCGGCGAGGAGATCCCCGGCCCTCTGACCGGCGAAGGCGGTCGTCATCAGCCTGCCGGTCATCGCGCTCCGCGGCCCAGGGGTGCGCGATGTCAGCCCGAAGCCGGCCAGCCAGGGCGCGCATCGTGCCAGCAGCAGCGGACGCGAACGGAGTCGCTGCACCAGCCAGGCGGCGGTGGAGTCGGTGGTCGTGAAGACGCCGTCGAAGTCCATCACGATGCGTCGAGGTGCGGAGGTCACCCGGCCAGCATCTCAGGCCTGCCCGTAATTGCCCGAATTGATCGACCCGGGGTCAACCGGTGGGCGCGCGGCGCTCAGCGGTCGAGCACCCACAACCGCAGGCCCCAGCCCGCGTCGCGCTCGTCGCCGATCGTGTACGGCGAGTTCTCCACCAGCGTCCGCAGTGTGTCCTCGTCGCGGAGCCCCGTGCCGTGTGCGCACCAGTGCTTGAGCCGCTCCGCCGCCTGCTCGTGGTCATGGGGGTCGGTCGCCACCCGCTCGACCAGCACGACCCGTCGCGCGGCGAACTGGCCGAGCACGTGGGCGGCATCGGCATCAGGGAGGGTCTGCAGCAGGCCCACCGCCAGCACGGCATCGCCGGTGACGCTCAGCGCCGCCAGCGGGTGCGCCCGGTGCGCGGCCACCCGTCCGGTCTGGGTGATGGACTCCTCGAAGACGGCCTCGAGCTCCGATGGCAGTCCCACCAGGGTCGCGGTCGTGTCGGGTGCGCTGCGCAGCGCCGCATCGAGCACGTGCCCCGAGGCCGGTCCGAGCGCGACGATGTGCCCGTACTGGGTCCAGTCATGACGTTGCGCGATCGAGGGAGCACCCCACTGCGCGTCCTCCTCGCGCAGGCGTCGAAGATCCGCGGCGAGATCGGGATCGGCATCGGCCCGCTCGCCGACCGTGCGGGTGGGACGGCCGGCGACGATGACATCGGGAAGATCGGCGATGCTGAGATCGAGCATGGCCTCGACGCCGTCGAGGTGGTACTCGTCGAGCGAATGCCCGTCCCCGGCCATCTCCGCGCCCAGGAGGTCCAGCGCGTACACCCCGGCCTCGACGGTGGCGATCTCCTCGGCGACGAGCAGATCGAGGAGCGCATGCAGCGGGGGAGCGTGGAGCCCGAGCCGGTCGGCGAGCGCCTGCGCGGACTGGGGCGCCGCGTCGAGCGCCTCGATGACGCCGGCGGTCACCGCGACCCGGATCGCGAAGGGCGTCGTGAGATCGGTGAGCTCGTGGAGACGCTCGTGCCGGGCGATGCGCTCGTCATCGGCGACATCGTCGGTGGGGATCCCCGAGTCATCGGCGGTCACCTCGGTGCGGCGCCAGTACCCGGTGAGATCCAGGCAGTCGCGGGACACCTGGCGGTCGTGGACCAGATGCGCGCGGATCGGCTTGAGGGTGGTGGCCTCGCCGGCCACCCAGCAGTAGACCTCGCCGGGACGCCACTCCGTCCGGCGGATGGCCTGCTCGAGGAGATCGGTCGTGCCAGGTTCTGCGCCGTCGCGGTGCAGCCAGGTGATCTGGGTGTTCGGCCCGATCTCCAGCTCCTGCTCGTGTGCCGCCTCGGCGATCTCGATGAGCACGGCCGCGGGGATCGCCGGATCGAGCTCCTCCAGCAGCCGGCCGATGGCCGGGAGCGCCGTCTCGTCCCCGGCGATGAGCAGCCAGTCGACATCATGGGGGATCGCCGCCGACATCTTCGGTCCGGCGATCCAAGCCGGATCGCCGACCTGGACGTGCTCGGCCCAGCGGGTGGCGAAACCCGCCTCATGGCGTACGAAGTCGAGGTCGAGCTCGCCGGCCTCGGGGTCCCAGCGCCGCGGCGTGTAGTCCTTCGCGATCGGCCGCTCGGAGGGAGCCTTCCAGTCCAGGTGCCCCTCCACCTGGACGGGCAGCACCGGTCGATCCTCGCCCGCGCCGGGGACGAAGACCTTGACGTGATCGTCGAAGCCGTCGTTGCGCAGCTCGGGGATCTCGATGCCGTCGGAGGTGGTGAAGGCACGGAGCTGCTCACCGCGGAGCGTGATGCGTCGCATGCCCGGCGTCACATCGTGGACGGCCGCCACCTCCAGCTCGCGCAGGCTGATGGGGAACATCTCGGCGTGACGGCGTAGTCGAGGCATGCGAGTAAGGCTACCCTCACAAAACGAGAGCCCCACCGGTGGTGGGGCTCTCGGATGTCAGTGACGACTCACGCGTTGGGGCGCTTGCCGTGGTTCGCGTTCTTCTTGCGACGCGCGCGGCGCTTGCGGCCGGTCTTGCCCATGAGGTCCTCCTGATCTCGACGCTTCGGCGTCCTAGTGTCCCACATCGGGGATACGAGCGGTGAATCGCTCCCGATCCACTACGATCCGCCGGATCTCGCCTGCGGCCACGAGCGTGTCGTGTTCGTCGTGGGCAGCGACCTGGAAGCGATGCAGCCGGCCGTCCTGGTGCGCCAGTGAGGCGGTGGCGGTGATCGTCGCTCCGACGGCGCTCGGCGCGCGATGATCGATCTCGATGCGGGTGCCGACGCTGGTCTGCCGCTCGTCGAGGTCGAGGACCGCGCAGGTGGCCTCCTCGAGCCAGGCGATCACCACGGGTGTGCCGAGGACCTCCAGGTCCCCGCTGCCCACGGCGCGGGCGGTGTGCTCGGCGGTCACGACATGTGTCACGGAGCTGGCCATGCGGCGAGCCTATCCGCTGCCGCGCGACGTTCGCCGGGGTGTGGCCCTCCCTCGTCCCCGCGCGGGCCCACTGCCCGGCAGAACTCGGGCCCGGAGAGTCAGCCGCGGAGAGTGGGAGCGCTCCAGGCCTGCCAGAGCGCGGCATAGCGGCCACCCGTCTCGACGAGCTCGCCATGGGTGCCGGACTCGACGATGGCTCCGGCCTCCATCACCAGGATGCGATCGGCGGAGCGGGCCTGGCTGAGCCGGTGCGCGACGATGAGTGCCGAGCGTCCCTCGATGACCGCCTGCGCGGCATCGTCGAGGAGACGTGCGCCCGAGGATCCGGCCTCGGCCGTCGCCTCGTCGAGCACCACGATCTGCGGATCGTGCGCCGCCAGCCGCGCGAGAGCGAGCTGCTGTCCCTGGGCGGTCGTGAGCGGATGGCCGAGATGACCGACCCGGGTGTCCAGGCCATCGGGGAGAGCGCGCACCCAGTCCGCGCACCGGGCCGTGCGCATCGCCGCCCACACGCCCTCGTCGTCGAGATCGCCGGCGGCGAGCGTGATGTTGTCCCGCACCGTCGCGGCGAATACATGGACATCTTGCGACACCAGCGTCAAACGGCCACCTACCTCTCGCTGGCCGGCCGTCGGCTCGACATGTCCTGCGACGATCGCCGCGAGTGTGGACTTGCCGGCACCCGTCGAGCCGACCAACGCCACATGCTCGCCGGGGGCGATCTCGAGATCGACATCGCGGACCACCTCGGGGCCCTCCGCGTAGCGATGCGAGATCCCCCGCAGTCGCACGATGGGCGGGCCCTGATGCGGTGGCTCGGTGGCGGGCTCGGGGAGCTCGAGCACCCCGACCAGGCGCGCCAGCGAGGCCCCCGAAGACTGGATCTGATCGAAGATCATCAGGACCGCGCCGATCGGATTGAACAGCCGGTGGAAGTACAGTGCCGCGGCCGTCGCCGCGCCGATCGTGATGGCATCGGTGCGCACGAGGAAGAAGCCGGTGGCCAGCACCGCGGTCAACCCGACCCACTCGGCGAAGTTGATCCGGCCGAAGAGCCGGGTCAACAGCGCGAAGACCTGGACCGCCTGGCTCAGCGCCGCCCGCGAGTGATGGTGGATGCGCCCGCGTGCGCCCGCCTCGCGGCCGAGAGCACGCAGTGTCGCCGCGCCGTGCACACCGGCGACGAGGGCCTCGGCCCGCTCGCCCTGGGCGATGCGCTCGCGCCGGTAGAACGGCGCCGATCGCGGCAGATACCACCGCAGGGCGAGGACATAGAAGGGCCCGGCGAGCAGGCCGGCCAGGGCCAGCCGCCAGTCGAGGGCGAAGAGCCCGACGGCCGTGAAGAGGATCGCGACGCCGGCCCGGACGAACTCGGGGATCGCATTGTCGAGGGACTCGCTGATCTGGCGGACGTCATCGCCCACCCGGGACATGAGATCGCCGGTCCCGGCGGCCTCGAGGCGTTCGGTGTCCTGGTGCAGGGCCCGGTCGAGCACCTTCTCACGGAGTCGAGCGAGAGCCGGATTGGCGGCTCGTGCCAACAACACGGCCGAGCCGGTCGTGGCGAAGGCGCCGACGACCGCGGCGACGACGATCACCGCGCTGAGACCGAGCACATCGCGGGCCGTGCCGTCCCCGGAGTTCACGACGTCCACGATCGAGCCGAGGACGAAGGGCGGCACGATGCCGGCCAGGCCGACGACCGCGAACAGGATGATGCTGGCGATCAGCGGAGCGCGGTGGGAGCGCAGCAGCGCCCAGGCATGGCGTGTCGTGGTCTGCCGGTCGGCGATCGGGAGGATGGCGCGACTCATCGGATCACCGCCTGCCGGTAGGAGTCGTCGCGGGCCAACAGCTCACGGTGCGTCCCCCGGTCGGCGACGCGACCGTCCCGGACGATGACGACTTCGTCGCTCGTGTCGAGGAGCGCGGGACTGGACGTGAGGACCAGGGTGGCGCGCCCGGCGCGCACGGCCCGCAGCCCGGTGGCGATCCGCTGCTCGGTGACCGCGTCGACCGCGCTGGTCGGATCGTGCAGCACGAGCACGGGCCGGTCCGCGGCGAGGGAGCGTGCGAGCACGAGGCGCTGACGTTGTCCGCCTGACAGCGTGCCCCCGCTGGCGCGCAGCTGATGGTCGAGTCCGTCCTCGTGCGCGGCCACCACATCGTGCGCGGCGGAGGCATCGAGCACGGTGGCGAGCTGATCGGCGGAGAGCTCCCGATCGGGGTCCATCGCATCGTGCACGCTGCCCTCGAAGAGATCCGCGTCGTGGTCGACGATGAGCAGGGACCGGTGCCGTGAGGCGATGCTCAGGGCCGACAGCTCGTGCCGGCCGATGAGGATCCGACCGATGTCCTGCTCCGTCCCGTGCAAGGAGCCGATGAGGCGGGCGTCGAAGGAGGGGTCGTCGCTCATCACGGTGACGAGGCGCCCCGGCCCCACAGTCAGGTCGAGTCCCTCGACGGTGAGGCGGTCGCCGGGCGGGTCGGCGGAGACCGAGCCCTCGGCGATGAGCGCCGGCGTGTGGAGGAAACGGCTGATCCTGGTGCCCGAGGCCAGGGAGGCAGCGGCCTGGGCGGTCAGCTCGCCGAGCGCGACGATCGGCTCGGCGAGGTACTGGGCGACGCCGACGATCGCGATGAACTGTCCGAGGGTGATGGCATCGTCGAGCGCCCGCAGCCCGGCCACCGCCGCGACGATGCCGAGGAAGAGCGTGCTGAGCCCCGAGCTCACCCCGGACAGCACGCCCCAGGAACGAGCCATCGTGATGCTCGCGCGCTGGGCCTGGAGACTGGCCTCGGCATAGCGCGCGGCGGCGACATCCTCGCCCCGGACGCCCTTGAGGGGGCGGAGACCGGCCATCAGGTCGCTCGCGACCCCGGCGGCGCGGGCGATGGTGGCCTGCTGCGATGTGGTGCGCCGGGCGACGGCCGGGGCGAGCAGCTGCGTGAGGGCCACGGTCAACGGCATCCCGACGATGACGAGCACGCCGATCACCCAGTCGGTCCACAGCAGCCAGGTGCCGATGACGATGACGGCGGTCAGCGAGCCGAGGGCGAAGCCGAACTGCCGCACGACGACCCCGGTCATCTGCGCGTCGGCTGTCGCGAGCGACAGCACCTCGCCGGGCAGTTGGTCCGTGTCGGCGCCCCGGGGATCCAGCACGTGTCCGGCGATCTCGTCGCGCAGGGTGTGCGACTCCTCCTGAACGCTCCGGAAGCCCAGCCGGCCGCCGAACCGGTAGGCCAGGCTGAAGCCGGCCATCAACGCGGCCAGCACACCGAGCCAGAGCAGGAAGGCGCCGAGGTCGTCGCCCGCGATGCCGTGGTCGACGACGAGACCGATGACGACCGGGGTCATCGCCTCGCCGAGCTGCCAGGCGATGATGAGCGGATAGGCGAGGAGCAGGCGTCGGCCCTGTCTGCGGATGGTCTGCCGCAGCATGCCCGCGCCTGTGCGGGGCGCCGTCGGGGTCTCAGGCATGGCTGGTGGGCACGACGGTCGGCAGACCGTCGACGGGGTCGGCGAAGACATGGGCGCGGAGGCCGAAGACCTCGCGGAGCAGATCCGGTCGCAGCAAAGAGACCGGATCGCCCTCCGTCACGACGGTCCCCTCCTTCATCACCACGATGTGGTCGCTGTACCGGGCGGCGAGGCCGAGGTCGTGGAGCACGAGGACGATCGTCTTGCCGCGTTCTCGCAGCCGCACGATCAGGTCGAGGACATCCACGGCATGGGCCAGGTCCAGGTGGGTGGTCGGCTCGTCGAGCAGCAACAGGGGTGTCTCCTGGGCGAGTGTCATGGCGATCCAGGCGCGTTGGCGCTGACCGCCGGAGAGCTCGTCGAGGGGCCGATCGGCGAGGTCGAGGACGCCGGTCGCCTCCATCGCCTCCGCCGCGATGGCCTCGTCGGCCGCGGACCACTGCCGGTACCAGGGCTGATGGGGTTGGCGGCCGCGCGCGGCGAGATCGGCGACGGTCAGTCCCTCGGGGGCCACCGGGCTCTGGGGCAGGATCGCGAGGCGCTGAGCGATCTGCCGGGTTCGCAGCGACGCCACCGGATCGCCGAACAACGAGACATCGCCTGACTGAGAGCGCAACAGCCGTCCCATGGTGCGCAGGAGCGTCGACTTGCCGCACCCGTTCGGCCCGATGATCGTGGTGATCTTGCCGTTGTCGATGGTCAGGTCGACATCGTGGAGCACGGTGCGCGCGGCATAACCGGCGGTCACGCCGCGGACGCGCAAGGGAACGTCAGACACTGGTCCTCCGCAGATGTCGGGTCATGAGGTACAGCAGGACGGGAGCTCCCAGCACCGAGGTGACGATACCGACCGGGAGCTCGAGCGGCAGGCGCGCGGCGAGGAAGTCCGCTCCGACGAGCAGCAGCGCGCCGATCAGTCCCGAGGCGACCGGGGGAGGGCCTGCGGTGCCGAAGAGTCGCATCGCGACCTGCGGAGCGACGAAGGCCACGAAGGCGATCGGTCCGGCCGCGGCGGTGGCGACCGAGACGAGCGCGACGGCCGTGAGGAGGGCGGCGGCCTCGGTGCGGCCCGCCGACACGCCGAGGGCCTGACCGACATCGCGTCCGAGTCGCAGGGCGCTGAGCCCGCCGGTGAGTCGCAGGCACACCAAGAGGCCACCGAGCACGATGGGGGCGAGATAGCCGACATCGATCATCCGCACACCGCCGAGCGATCCCACCAGCCAGCGCACCGCGACGCTCGCCTCCTCGATGTCGGCGCGGGTGAGCAGCCAGGAGGTGAGGGCGAGGGCGAGGGCGTTGATCCCCAACCCGACCAGCACGAGCCGGTAGCCGTCGAAGCCCCCGCGCCACCCGAGGGCCAGGATGATGCCGGTCGTGATCACGCCGCCGAGGATGGCGATCGGAACGAGCGCGACCGAGGGCGGGAGGCCGAGTACGGACTCGGTGATCCCCGGCCGCACCAGCGCCAGGACCGCGAAGGCACCGGCTCCGGCCGAGACGCCCAGGATGTCGGGGGTGGCGATGGGATTGCGGGTGATGGTCTGGGTGAGGGCGCCGCTGGTGCCCAGACAGAAGCCGATGAGGGATCCGGCCAGCAACCGTGACAGCCGGCGGTCGATGATGACGAGGTTCTCGACGCGGGTGCCGTCACCGGCGAGGGTCGCGAGGACCCGGCCCGGGCTGATGGCGAGGGCGCCGGTGGTCATCGTCAGCCACCACAGCGCGAGCAGGGCCAGCAGGCCGGCGACCGCGGCGACGGCCGTCCGTCGCCGCCACCGCGTGCCGATCGGGCCGATACTCCACCCGGTACGTGTCGAGCCGCTCACGAGACCACCCCCTGTACCGAGATTTGCTCCCCATTCGTCAACAGAGTCCCGTCGTCGTCGACGAATAGGGAGCAAATCTCGGTACAGCTCGGGGCGCTCACAGGGCCACCATCCTGCGACGCCGCGTGATGGCGATCAGCACAGGGGCGCCGATGATCGCCATGACGATGCCGACCTGCAGTTCACCGGGGGAGGCGGCGATGCGACCGATGGTGTCGGCGATCAGCAGCAACGCCGCCCCGATGAGCCCGGCCTGGGGCACCAGCCATCGGTAGTCGTGGCCGCTGATGAGACGCGCCGCATGGGGCGCCACCAGGCCGACGAAGACGACGGGCCCGCAGGCGGCCGTCGCCGAACCGGCCAGCAGCGTGATCCCGATGATGCCGAGCACCCGTGCCGTGGCCACGCTGACTCCGAGGGATCGGGCGACGTCCTCGCCCAGGCCGAGGGAGTTGATCGAGAATCCGTTGGCGATCGCGATGACGGCGCCCACGAGGATGAGGCCGGTGAGCAGCGGCAGATAGCCGATGTCTCGCCCCGCGAGCGAGCCCACCTCCCAGAAGCGCATGACATCGAGACTCTGTCGATCGAGCAGCACGATGCCGGAGGTGAGCGAGCTCAACAGCGCCGACACCGTGGTGCCGATGACCGCGAGCATCACCAAGGCACCCCCGCGCAGGTGTCCGAGGCCGAGAAAGAAGACGAGGAAGGAGGCGAGGGCGGCACCGATGAGGGCGGCGCCGATGATGCCGATCGGGGAGCTGACACCGAAGGCGAAGGCCGTGACCGCCACGGCGAAGCCCGCTCCGGCGTTCACTCCGAAGAGCCCGGGGTCGGCCAGCGGGTTGCGGGTGTGGCCCTGCATGAGCGCACCGGCCATGCCGAAGGCGACCCCGGCGAGCAGCCCGAGCACGGTGCGGGGGAGGCGCTGACTCGTGATGACCACGGCATCGGCGGAGGTGTCGGCTCCCCGCAGCGCATCGGCCACGACGGCCAGCGAGATCGACCGTGCTCCGATGGCGAGGCTGAGGGCGAGCGCCACGAGGAGGATCACTGCGAGAACGACCGTGCATGTCACCTGGTGTCGGGTACGCGACCGTGCCGCAGGGGGTGCACTGACGCCGTTCACAGACTTAGGTTAGCCTCACCGTTGTCTCTGCAGATGAACACCCCGGAAGAAGGCACCATGAGACTGAGTTGGAAGGCCGGCGCCGTGACGCTGGCGGCGACCATCGCCCTGAGCGCATGCGGTGGTGGCGGTGGGGGAGAGTCCGATGACGCGTCCTCGGGCGAGACCCGTACCGTCGAGTCGACGTTCACCGGCGAGCAGGTCGAGGTGCCGGCCGAGCCGAAGCGGATCGTGGCGCTCTGGCGCACCGGTTCGGAGCTGGCCGATCTCGGTGTCGTCCCCGTGGCGCAGCTCGAGGGCGAGCTCATCGACTCCGAGCTCGAGCCCGAGGTCTTCGACAAGGTCGCCGATGTCCCCGTGGTCGGCTCGTACGAGGGTGTCGACATCGAGAAGGTCATCGAGGCCGATCCCGATCTCATCATCGGCATGGACCACGGCAGCCTCTCGATCGACTACGACGAGCTGTCCGAGATCGCGCCGACCGTGATCTTCAAGATCGCCGAGCCCACGGATGTCTGGGAGAATTACCCGCTGATCGCCGAGACGGTGGGCAAGACCACCGACTACGACGAGAAGGAGGCCGAGCTCGAGAAGTCCCTCGCGGCGATCAAGGACGAGTACGGCGAGGATCTCGCCGACCTGCAGGTCACCTCGCTCGGCATCATGGACGGCACCATCTGGGTCGACACGTCGAAGGCGCTCATCTATCAGCGCATCACCGCCGCAGGCTTCGGCTACAACGAGGCTTTGATCGACGACCCGGAGCGGTATGTCGAGGAGCTGGCGATGGAGAACCTGCCCGATCTGGCCGACCAGGACGCGATCTTCTACGACGTGGGCATCGACGGCACGCCCGACCCCGAGGTGCAGCAGCTGATCGACTCCCCGTCCTTCAAGGCACTGCCGGCGGTGCAGGCGGGGCACGCCTTCCCGATCACCTCCGGCGTGATCTACACCTTCGCCGGGGCGGACCAGCAGGTCGAGGATCTGCGCGCCGCCGCCGAGGAGCTGACCGGCAACTGAAGGCCGCGTTGAGCGGAGGGCGCGGCTACTCGAGCGCCGATCCCGGGTGATCGAGTGTCGGGGCCACCTCGAGGACGAAGGCCAGCAGGATGATGTCGGGCGCGTCCGGTGGAGACCAGTCGCGTTCGGGAACACGACGAAAGCCCATCGACTCGTAGAGTCGGTGGGCTTTCGTCTGCGTGGTCCTCGAGCCGAGCCAGACCCGGGACAGCCCGAGCGAAGCGGCCGCCCCCAGGCAGTACTCCACCAGGGCGCGGGCGGCCCCGAGGCCTCGATGGGCGGGGTCCACCGCGAGGGCGCGGAACTCTCCCTCGTCGTCTCCGGCGGCGACCTCTCGATGGGACGAGCCGGGTGGACACCAGGTGATCGATCCGATGACCTCGCCGTCCAGCACCGCGACGAGGACATCCGCGGCGCGGGCGGCCGTGTCACCGAGCCAGCTGCCGTAGTCGTCCCCCGGTTCCAGATATCCGTCCGCGGTGTAGCCGTCGACGACCACCCGCCCCGCGGCGGGGCGGGTGGTCGTCGACGGCTACACCGCGGACGGATATCTGGAACCGGGGGACGACTACGGCAGCTGGCTCGGTGACACGGCCGCCCGCGCCGCGGATGTCCTCGTCGCGGTGCTGGAC
>JAEZEJ010000038.1 GCA_023417775.1 Actinomycetes bacterium
GCTTGCGCCCACGGCCGCTCGCCAACCGCTCAGCGGCCATCTGTCAGCCGACGGCGTCGGCCAGCATCGGCACCACCGTATCCAGCGCGAACGGCACCGACAGGACGCTGTTCGTCGAATAGGACTGGCGGATGTCCTCGTCATCGTCATCGAAGACGATGGCACGGCCATCCTGCACGGCCGGGATCTGCTGGAACAGCGGCTGGTCGGTCACATCGGTCGCCGGCAGCCAGATGGGGAAGACCACGAGGAGGTCCGCATCGAGCACCCCGATCTGTTCATTGGCGAGCTTGGCGGTGAAGCCCTCCGGGGTCAGCTCCTCGATGGCCGGGTTCTGCTCGAACCCCAGCCGCTCCATGAACGCGACCCGCTCATTGCCCTGGATATAGGCGCCCCACCCCTCGGAGGTGAAGGCGGCGACCGAGATGGTCTTGCCCTCGAACTCCGGGTGCGCCTCGGCGGCGTCGGCGAACTGCTGCTCGACATCGTCGAGCAGCTCCTCACCCTTCTCGGGCGCACCGAGGGCGGTCGAGATCGTGGTGACCTGTTCCTCCATGGAGGTGAGGAAGGACTGCTTGCCCTCGGGGATGCCGACGGTCGGGGCGATCTCGGAGAGCCGGTCGTAGCGTTCCTGGTCCCCGGAGCTCTTCACATCGAGGATCAGATCCGGCTTCAGCGACGCGATCTGCTCATAGGACGGCTCCAAGGTCTCGATGAGCTCGGGGGCCTCGTCGTAGAGGCCTTCGGCCCACGGGCCCACACCCTCACCCTCGAAACCGAGCCAGTCCGATGCGCCGACCGGCTGGACGCCCAGCGCCAGCGCCGTCTCGGCGTCTCCCCAGCCGAGGGCGACGACCCGCTCGGGTGCCTCGTCGATCGTGATGTCGCCGAACTCGGTGGTGACCGTCGCGGGGAAGGCATCGCCCGCCGCGCCGGTGCCCGTGCTCTCGTCATTGTCGTCGGCGCCGCAGGCGGCGAGGCCGGCCGAGAGGGCGAGCGCGGCGACGGCCGCGGTGAGTCGGTACTTCATGGGTGCGAATTCCCCTCCGATGCTGTGATGACCCGCCCCAGAGACTGCCCGAGGTCGGACTCTGACATAGGCAAGCCTAAACTCAGGTCCTGATGTCTCTCTCGCCGCCACCCCCCGTCACCGAACGACCGTCCGCCCGACGGCATCGGTGGCTCGCCGTCCTCATGGCGCTGGTGGCCCTGGTGGCGGCCGCGGCCGTGAGCATCGCGGTCGGAGCGGAGCCTCTGCCGGTGCGGCGGGTCCTCGAGGCACTGGCGGGGACATCCTCCGATCCGACCGCCACGACGATCGTCCGTGAGACCCGGGTGCCGAGGATGGTCGCGGCGATCATCGTCGGCGCGGGCCTCGCGGTCTCCGGCGCGGTGATCCAGGCGTTGACCCGCAATCCGCTCGCCGACCCGGGCATCCTGGGCGTCAGCGCGGGCTCGGCCTTCACGGTCGCTCTCGGCGTGGGATTCCTCGGGGTCTCCGGCACGCTCGGCACGCTGCCGTTCGCGTTCGCCGGTGCGCTCGTTACCACCCTCGCGGTCTTCGCGATCGGTGGGTCGGGCACATCGCCGGCTCGGCTCGTGCTCGCCGGCGTCGCCTTCGGAGCCGTTCTCGCCGGCATCACACGCGCGATCGTGTTGACCGATCCGAAGGCGTTCAACACGATGCGTGTCTGGAATGCCGGGTCGCTGGAGGGACGTGGCTGGGAGCACGCCGCCCCGGTCATCGTGTTCGTCCTGCTGGGTCTGGTGATCGCGGTGGCGATCACGCCCAGCCTCAACGCCACTGCGCTCGGCGACGACACGGCTCGCGCCCTCGGTGCCCGGCTCCTGCGGACCCGGGTGCTGGCGCTGTTGTCCATCACCCTGCTGGCAGGCAGTGCGACGGCCGTCGCCGGCCCCATCGTGTTCGTTGGATTGATGATCCCCCATGTCGCCCGCGCCCTGGTCGGCCTCGACCAACGCTGGATCATCGGGCTGAGTGCGCTGCTCGGGCCCGTGCTGGTGCTGCTGTCCGATGTCCTCGGCCGGATCGCCTTGCCCAATGGCGAACTCCCGGTCGGAGTGGTCACGGCCTTCGTCGGAGCACCGGTGCTGATCGCGATCGTCCGCCGTCGTCGGGTGATCTCCCTATGACCGCCCTGCTGCGCACGCGACTGACGACCACCGTGCTGCTCGTCCTCGCACTGATCGCCGGGATCGTGACCTTGGGGTTCGGGGACTATCCCTTGTCGGTTCCCCAGGTGGTGCGGGCTCTCGTCGATCCGTCGACGGGGTTCGATCACACCGTGGTCGTCGAGTGGCGGTTGCCGCGGGTGGTCTCGGCCTTGCTCGTGGGCGCCTGTCTGGGGATCTCGGGCGCCGTCTTCCAGAGTCTCACCGCCAATCCGCTCGGATCGCCGGATGTCATCGGCTTCTCGACCGGTGCCTATACCGGCGCATTGATCGCGATGACCGTGCTCGGGCTGGGTCTCAGCGGCGCCACCGCCGGAGCCATCGTCGGCGGTCTGGGGACGGCCGCGGTCGTCTACGTCCTGGCTTTCCGGCAGGGAGTGCTCGGCTTCCGGCTCGTCGTGGTCGGCGTGGGTGTCACCGCGATGATGTCGGCGCTCAACACCTGGCTGCTGATGCGCGCCCAGCTCGAGGTGGCGCTCGGCGCCGCCATCTGGGGTGCCGGATCCTTCTCGCTCACCAACACCACCGATGCCTGGCTGCTCCTCGGAACGCTCGTGCTCGCGACCATCGCGCTGCGGGTCCTCGCGCCGAGCCTGCGACAGCTCGAACTCGGTGACGACACCTCACGGGCGCACGGCGTCAGGGTCGAGCCGGCCCGCCTGGCATTGCTCATCGTCGGTGTCGTGCTCGTGGCGGTGCCGACCGCGCTCGTCGGCCCGATCGCGTTCATCGCGCTGGCGGCGCCCCAGGTCGCCGCCCGGGTCACCCGCTCGGCGGGGCTTCCGCTCATCGCCTCCGCCGCCGTCGGGGCGCTCGTGCTCGTGCTCGCCGATGCCGTCGCCCAGCATGTTCTGCCCGGCGGCGTCCCCGTCGGCACCGTCACCGTCGTCATCGGCGGCTGTTACCTCGTGTGGCTGCTCGCCGCGGAAACCAGGAGGCGCTGAATGTCCTCGCTCCCCGCTCGGCTCCTCGCCGAGGAGCTCACGCTCGGATATGAACGCCGGATCGTCGCCGAGGGCCTGTCGGTGGCCGTACCCGACGGGGGATTCACGGCGATCGTCGGACCGAATGCGTGCGGCAAGTCGACACTGCTGCGAGCTCTCGCGCGACTGCTCACCCCGAAGGAGGGCACCGTCGTGCTCGACGGTCGAGCCGCGCACGACCATCCGCCCAAGGACTTCGCCCGGCAGGTGGCCCTGCTGCCCCAGACGGCGTCCGCACCGGACGGCATCACGGTGCGCGAGCTGGTCGGCCGCGGCCGGTTCCCGCACCAGAGCTGGTGGCGCCCGTGGACGGCCGACGACACCGCGGCCGTCGAGCTGGCCCTGGAACAGACGGCCACCACGGAGTTGGCCGAGCGCCGCGTCGACGAGCTGTCCGGTGGGCAGCGGCAGCGGGTGTGGGTCGCGATGGCGCTCGCGCAGCAGGCCGGCATCCTGCTGCTCGACGAGCCCACGACCTTCCTCGACATCGCGCACCAGGTCGAGCTCATGGATCTCTTCGCCGAGCTCAATCGCGGCGGCGTGACGGTCGTGGCGGTGTTGCACGATCTCAACCACGCGGCCCGCTACGCCAGCCACGTCATCGCGATGTGCGGAGGCGAGGTGCGTGCCTCCGGGACGGCCCGGGAGGTCGTCACGGAGAGGGCCGTCGAAGAGGTATTCGGGTTGCGGTGCATCGTCATCGACGACCCGGAGACCGGCACGCCGCTCGTCGTGCCGCGCGCTCCGTCGCTCTGACGCCGACCGCCGTCGCGTACGATGCGGTCCGGAACGGAGAGGAGATCGCGTGCGCGGACTCTATGCGCTCAAACCCTGGTACAGCCGGCGACTCGAGGCATTCGTGCGGGGAGCCGTTCGGCGGGACCTCAGCCCGGATCTCTTCACGCTCATCGGCGTGCTGGGCGCCTGCGGCGCCGCCGTCGCGGTGGCCTATGCCTGGTGGCCGGCGGTGATCGTCTTCCTGGCGGTCCGGCTGGCCGGTGCCAATCTCGACGGGGCCGTCGCGCGAGCGCGTGAGGTCAGCCGTCCGTGGGGTTTCGTGCTCAACGAGATCGGCGATCGGCTCAGCGACCTGGTGGTCATGGGCGGCCTCGCCGTCCTCGCCTGGCGCACCGACGGTGTCGATATCGCCCTCGTGGTCGTGATCGCCGCGCTCGCGGCCACGCTTCCCACGTTCGCATCGCTCGCCGCGGCCGGGGCGGGTGCGACTCGCCGCAATGGCGGTCCGCTCGGTAAGACCGAACGCTGCCTGCTGGTCATCATCGCCTCCATCGTGCCGGCGTGGACCGTCTGGATCGCCTGGATCATCGTCGCCGGATCCCTCGTCACCGCGGTCACCCGTCTGATCGCCACCCATCGGGAGCTGAGCGCCGCGTGAACGGACCGGAATCTCCCTCGGCCCTGCCGGACTGGCTGCTCGACGTCTATGTCGGCATCCTCAACCTCGACCGCGAGTCGCTGAGCCTGGACTTCGACATCGGTCCGATCAGCGTCGACGTCTCCGGACGGAGCGTGTTCTTCTTCTGGGTGACGATGACCCTGCTCGCGCTGAGCGGTATCGCCGTCGCGATCTCCCGCAAGCGCGAGCTGGTGCAGAAGTGGACCACCTGGGCGCTCATCGTGCCGGTGGTGGGCCTGCCGATCTGGTTCGGCCGCGGTCCGACCGCCGTGCTCGCGATCGTCCTCGCCCTCGTCGCCGTGCGCGAGTACACCAAGCTGGTCGGCCTCCGCCCCTGGGACAGCGCCATCCTCTACGCGCTCGCGGTGCTCTATCCGCTCGCCGCCTGGCAGACGCCGTCGCTCCTCGCGCTCGCGCCGCTCGTCGTGCTGTTGTGCGCGCTTCCCGCGATCTTGTCCGGCGACACCGAGGACGGGGTCAGTCGGGCCGCCTTCAGCGGCTTCGGCTCGGTCTGGATCTGCTGGTCCCTCGCGCATCTGGTGATCCTCTGGGAGGACGCCTTCGTCGTGGTGTTCGCCGCGGCCGCCACCGACGTGGCCGCATGGTGCGGGGGCAAGGGATTCAGACGCTTCGGATGGGCGCGGCGACCACTGTCGCCGCTCAGCCCCAATAAGACCGTCGGAGGTCTCGTCGGTGCGGTGATCGGCGCGTTCCTGGTGCTCACCCTGCTCGGAACGATCTCGGTGGGTCTGCTGATCGCCGTCGCCTTCGGCGGCGTGCTCGGCGACCTGCTCGAGTCGATGATCAAACGTCGGGCCCAGGTCAAGGACGCGGGGGAGTGGCTGCCCGGTTTCGGCGGGCTGCTGGACCGCATCGACTCGCTGCTGCTCGTGCTGCCGCTCGCGGCGGTGCTGATGTGAGATACCTTCCGGCGCTGTTCCGGCACCTGCTCTGGCGCCTCGCCTGCACCCTGGCGGGCGGGCTCCGCGTGACCGGGGACTGGATGCCATCGCATCGTGGCCGGATCCTGGTGGCCAATCACTCCTCGCATGCCGACACCGCGGCGATGCTGGCCGCGCTGCCGGCCTCCGCCTACCCGGTCTTCGCCGCCGCCGCGGACTACTGGTTCGATGTCTGGTGGCGCCGCGCCCTGGTGACGGGCTTGGCCGGGGCGCTTCCGGTGCGACGGGGAGAGGGCGGCGCGTACGCCTCGTTGCTCGACGCCGTGCGTCCCGCGCTCGCCGCCGGACGCACCGTCGTCGTCTATCCCGAGGGCACACGCACCCAGGACGGCTCCGTGGGCGAGTTCGCCTCCGGCGCCACCCGCCTCGCCCGCGACTGCGAGGTCGAGATCGTTCCGGCGGCCCTCCTCGGGACCCGGGACCTGCTGCCGAAGAACGGCCGATTCGCTCCCGGCGCGATGGAGTTGCGGCTCGGCATCCCGCTGGCGCCGGACGACGCCACGCCCGAGCGGCTGCGCGAAGAGGTCGTCACCCTGGCCGGGCGCGGGCCGGCCGAGCCTCGCGTCTCCCGTATCTGGCCGGCGGTCGCGCGATTGGTGAGCAGCCCTCTCGGCCTCGCCGTCGCCTTCCTCTGGGGATTCGCCGAGGCCTTGAGCTGGCCGATCATGGCCGAGATGGCCCTCGTCTTCCTCGCCGTCGCGGTGCCGCGACGGGTGCCGGTGTGGGCGCTCTCGATCGTGGTCGGTTCGGCGGCCGGGGTGGTCGCGAATGCGTGGCTCGCGGCCCGTGACGTGCTGGTCGCGACCCCCTGGACCACCGACCGGATGCGGGCGGTGGTCGACGGCCACCTCGCGGACGGTGCCGGCGGCATCCTGCACCAGGCGCTCAACGGCATCCCGGTGAAGCTCTACGCTCAGGCCGCGGGCGAACAGGGGATCGACCTGGCCGCCCTCGCCGGCTGGGCGACCGTCGAACGCGGGGCGCGGATGCTCGTGATCGCGGCGGTGCTGACGGTGCTCGCGCGAATTCTGCACCCCTGGCTGCGGCGCCTGTACGGGCCCTATCTCGTCGCGACCGCGCTCGGTTTCACCGTCGCCATCACGCTCATCGTGCGGGCCTGGGCATGACCTATCACGTGCGTCCCGCCACCGCGGTGGACGCATCGGCGGTCGCCCGCATCCATGTGCGCGCCTGGCAGCAGGCGTACGCCGGCATCATCCCCGAGAACATCCTCGCCGGCCTGTCCATCCAGGAGCGGACGGTGCGCTGGGCGGCCATCGCCGAACGTGGAGACGAGCACGGCGTGATGCGCGTGGCCGAGGTCGAGGGCGATGTGATCGGTTTCAGCCTCGTCGAGACGGGGGCGGACGGCCGGTGCGAGCTCGGCGCCCTCTATGTCGACCCCGGGCACTGGGGGAGAGGTGTCGGGCATCTCCTGCATCGAGCGGCTGTCCACGACATGACCGCCGGCGACCGTGAGGAGGCGGTGCTGTGGGTCGTGGAGCGGAACACCCGTGCCCGCGCCTTCTACGACCGACACGACTGGAGACCCGATGGGGAGTCTCTGGATGAGATCTGGGGTGATGTCGTCGTCCGGGTCATCCGGCTGAAGCGTGTCTGGACATCCGCGAACGTCACGCGGTAGGCCGGGGCGGGCCGGCGGATATGCACACCGACGTCCTCACGCTATTCGACCGCCGGCCGGCTCCTTGGCATCGGCCAGCCGATCGCGGCACCGTGTCAGCCTGCCGGGCGTCGCTCAGACGACGGGGTGTCCGCGCCTAGCTCGATCGCGCCTGAGGCGATGAGGAACGGGGACCGGCGCTGCCATCCTCGAGTTGGCGTTCGCGACGGCTGGCGGCGAGATCATAGGCTCCCACGAGCATCGCGACTCCCGACACGGAGATGATCGCGCCGAAGCCGACCGCGAGCGCGACACCCCATCCCGAGGACGCGGCCACGCCGAAGGCGATGGTTGTGATCACCGCGATGCCGACCGAGGTGCCGATGCGCTGACCGGTCTGCAGCACACCACCCGCGCTGCCTGCGTATCTGAGCGGGACCTCAGCGAGGCTGAGCGTCTGATTCGGTGACACGACCAGGCCCTGGCCGATGCCGGTGAGCATCAGCGTGCCCAGCAGCCACCATTCGGTCACACCGCCACGACCGTGCAGGAGCACGACCGCCGCGCTGAGCAGGAGCCCGAGCACCCCGACCCCGAGACCCCACAGCACGATCACACGTCCCACCCGGACCACGTGACGCCCGGCGAGGGGGGCGGTGATCGCGCCGGCGAAGGCCGCGGGCAGTCCGATCATCCCGGCGACGAGGGCGTCATGGCCGAGACCGATCTGCATGTACTGGGCGACCAGCAGCCACAGACTGGTGAAACCCAGGAAATACAGCGTCGTGAGCAGGGCGCCGCTGGCGAAGGACCGTGTGCGGAAGAGCTGCATGTCGACCATCGGAGTCCGGCCGATGCGCCGGTACCGCAGCTCCCATCTCACCCACGCGATGACCAAGGCCACCCCGAGGACGAGCAGGCTCCAGACCCACAGCCCGAGGCCCGCCTCCATGAAGGAGACCATGACGAACAAGGTGGCGAGGGCGAGCAGGAGCATGCCGACCGGGTCGAAGTCGATCCCCCGTCGTCCTGGACGGGACGACGGCGGATCGTCCTCGGTATAGGCCGCCTTCCAGGCAGACGCCGGCAGGAAGACGCGAGCCGCCACGATGCCCCCGATGGCGATCGGCACATTGATCAGGAAGCACCAGCGCCAACCCCATTCGGGACCCAGGGACGTGATGAACACGCCGCCCAGCACCGGGCCGATCGCGACCGAGACGCCGACGGCCGAGCCGAGGGCGCCGAAGGCGCGCCCACGCAACTCCCCTTGGAAGAACTGCTGGATGATGCCGCTGACCTGAGGGGTCAGCAGGCCCGATCCGATCCCCATGAAGGCGCGCGCCAGGTTGAGCACGGCGATACTCGGTGCGAGACCCGAGACGAGGGACCCGATGGCGAAGAGCGCGAGCCCGAGGATGAAGAGCCTTCCCCGTCCCCAGAGGTCGCCTGCTCGCCCGGCGGCGACCAGCAGCACCCCGAAGGCGAGTGCATAGCCCGACACGACCCACTGCAGCCCCGACGTGCCGGCACCCAGCGAGTCCTCGATCGCGGGGAGCGCCACATTGACGATCGAGACGCTCAGCAGCGACAGGAAGGCGGGGACGAGGATCGTCGGGAGCACCCGCCGCTGTTCCGGGTCGAACCCGGTCTCAGCCATTCTTGGCGGCGGCCTTCATCGCCCTCTTGAACTCCCGCACCTTGGTCAGCGACTCCGGACTCGTGATGTCCGCCACCGAGCGGAAGGATCCCTCGTCGCCGTAGTCGCCGGCGGCCTCACGCCAGCCCGCCCCCTCGAAGCCGTACTGCTTGCCCAGCAGCGCCAGGAAGATCTTGGCCTTCTGATCGCCGAAGCCGGGCAGTGCCTTGAGCCGCTTCAGGACCTCCTTGCCGTCGGGGGCGCCCTCGGTCCAGATCGCCTCGGCGCGACCGCCCCACCGATGCTCGATCTCCCCGCAGAGCGCCTGCACCCGTTTGGCCATCGAGCCGGGATAGCGGTGGACCGCGGGAGTCTGGCGGAAGGCCTCCTCGAGCGCCTCCGGGTCATAGGACGCCAGGGTGGCGGCGTCGACGGCGCCCACACGCTCCCGGACCTTCAACGGACCGGCGAAGGCCGTCTCCATCGCCACCTGCTGATCGAGCAGCATGCCGATCAGCAGGGCGAGAGGATTGTCCGTCAGCAGCTCGTCGGCGGCGGGGTCGTCGGTGATGTGCAGTGCCATGTCTCTAGTGTCCCACCGACTCGTTCTCGAGGCGTCGGTGCGCGATGACGCCGATCGCGGCGACCACGACGCAGGTGACGGCCGCCAACGACAGACCTGCCGCGAGGTGCCAGCGCAGCAGCAGCGCACCGACCGCGGCCCCGGCGAGGAGCAGCCCGATCGCCAGGAGACGCCGGATCGAGGCACCCTGCTCGGCACCGCCGGAGGTGGCGTCGCTGGAGAGGTGGACCACCGTCGCCGTCACTGCCACCGTGGTGACGTCCGGCACCGCCAGAGAACGAGCCGTCGCGGCCTGGAGGCCCATCGCCGCCCCCAGCAGCGCGGTGACCGAGAAGGTCAGCAGGTGCCCGGGTGTGCCGAAGGCGTCGATCGTGGCCGATCCGACCGCCAGCGATGCGACGACGCAGGCCACGATGCACAGGGCCATCGTGGTCCGGGAGGTCCACCGGTCCGCGGAGCGACGCAGGAGCCTCCCGCCGGCGGCGGCGCCGCCCATGAACCCCGCGAGGGCCAGGAGCGGACCGACGATCGAGAGGCCGTCGGCGCCGGCCAGGCCCATGCCGAGGATCACGACATTTCCGGTCATATTGGCGGTGAACACCCGGTCCAGGCCGAGGAAGCAGATCGCGTCGACGACGCCGGTGGAGAAGGTCAGCGCGAGCATGAGCCGGACACGTAACCGCATGGTGCGATGGCGAGGAGTCACGATTCGATCATGCCGTTACAGTGGACGCGAACTGCACGCGCCAGCCGTAGGGCGCGTCCCGACCACCGAAGGTGACCCATGTCCGACCTCTCCGTCTCCGTTCTCCCGCCCGCCGGTGAAGGAGGTGAGATGGAGCAGCGCACGGTCGAGGCCGGCACCAAGGCCTGGCAGCTGTTCGCCGAGGACACCTCGGTGATCGCCGCCCGCGTCGGCGGCGAGCTGAAGGACCTGGCCTATGAGCTCGCCGAGAACGACGTGGTCGAGCCGGTCGCGGTGGACACGCCCGATGGCCTGAACATCCTGCGTCACTCCACGGCCCACGTGATGGCCCAGGCGGTCCAGGAGCTCTTCCCCGAGGCCAAGCTCGGCATCGGCCCGCCGATCACCGACGGCTTCTACTACGACTTCGATGTCCCCGAGCCCTTCACGCCCGATGATCTGACCAAGATCGAGGCGCGGATGAAGAAGATCGTCAAGGAGAACCAGCGCTTCAGCCGCCGCGAGGTCTCCGATGACGATGCCCGCGCCGAACTCGCCGACGAGCCCTACAAGCTCGAGCTCATCGGGCTCAAGTCCACGGCCGGGGACGCTGCCGAGGGAGCGAGCGTCGAGGTCGGCGAGGGCGGCCTGAGCATCTACGACAACCTCAAGCGCGACGGTTCGGTCGCCTGGGGGGATCTGTGCCGCGGCCCGCACCTGCCCACCACCAAGCGCATCGGCGCCTTCACGCTCATGCGCTCGGCCGCCGCCTACTGGCGCGGCGACGAGAAGAACAAGCAGCTCCAGCGCATCTACGGCACCGCCTGGCCGACCAAGGAGGAGCTGGACGACTATCTCCATCGGATCGAGGAGGCCCAGCGTCGCGACCACCGTCGCCTCGGCGCCGAGCTCGATCTGTACAGCTTCCCCGACGAGATCGGCTCGGGGCTCCCGGTCTTCCACCCCAAGGGCGGCGTCATCAAGCGGGAGATGGAGGACTACGTCCGCCGTCGGCACATCGAGGAGGGCTTCGACTACGTCGGCACCCCCCACATCGCCAAGGAGGGGCTGTTCCACACCTCGGGCCATCTGCCGTACTACGGCGAGGGCATGTTCCCGGCCCTCGATGTCGACGGCATGGACTACCGCCTCAAGGCGATGAACTGCCCGATGCACAATCTGATCTTCCGTTCGCGACAGCGGTCCTATCGCGAGCTGCCGTTGCGGCTCTTCGAGTTCGGGCACGTGTACCGCAACGAGAAGTCCGGTGTCATCCACGGCCTGACCCGCGTGCGCGGCTTCGCACAGGACGACTCGCACTCCTATGTCACGCCGGAGCAGGCCCCCGCCGAGGTCGAGCATCTGCTGAACTTCATGCTCAGCCTGCTGCGCGACTTCGGCATCGACGACTTCTACCTGGAGCTCTCGACCCGGGACGCGACCAAGGACAAGTTCATCGGCTCCGATGAGGACTGGGCGCTCGCGACCCAGGTGCTGGAGGATGTCGCCACCGCGACGGGGCTCGAGCTCGTGCCCGATCCGGGCGGCGCGGCCTACTACGGTCCCAAGATCTCGGTCCAGGCCCGCGATGCCATCGGCCGCACCTGGCAGATGGGCACGGTCCAGTACGACTTCAACCAGCCGGCCCCGGATCGTTTCGGCCTCGAATACGTCGCGGCCGACGGTTCACGCCAGCAGCCGGTCATGATCCATTCGGCCAAGTTCGGTTCGATCGAGCGGTTCATGGGGGTGCTGGTCGAGCACTATGCCGGCGCCTTCCCTCCCTGGCTCGCTCCCGTCCAGGTCGTCGGCATCCCGGTGGCCGAGCGCCATGTTGAGTACCTGGACGAGCTCGCGGCGCGTCTGCGGGCCGAGGGCATCCGGATCGAGGTCGACGACTCCGACGAGCGGATGCAGAAGAAGATCCGTACCGCCCAGACCCAGAAGATCCCGTTCATGGTGCTGGCGGGTGACAAGGATGTCGAGGCGGGCGCCGTCTCCTTCCGCTATCGCAACGGCGAGCAGGAGAACGGAGTGTCGCTGGACGACGCGGTCGCGAAGATCGTCACGGCCGTGCGCGACCGGGTCCAGGTCTGATGGCAGCCGATCCCGACGGTCTCGAGCGCCTGTGGGCTCCGTACCGCATGGCCTATGTGCGGGGGGAGGAGAAGACGCCGCATGACGACCGTTGTCCGTTCTGCGTGATGGCCGAGGGCGGTCCGCAGAGCGAACTGGTGGTGCACCGCGGCGAGCACAGCTTCGTCACGATGAACCTCTACCCGTACAACCCGGGGCATCTGATGGTGCTGCCGAACCGTCACGAGTCGGACTTCACCGCGCTCTCCGTGCAGGAGTCGACGGAGCTGACCGCGCTGACCCAGCACGCGATCCGCGTGATCCGGCAGGTCAGCTCACCCCATGGCTTCAATGTCGGACTGAACCTCGGGGGAGTGGCGGGCGGTTCGCTGTCGCAGCATCTGCATCAGCATGTCGTGCCGCGCTGGGGCGGGGACGCCAATTTCATGACCGTGGTCGGCCACACCAAGACGCTGCCTCAGGTCATCGAGGACACCGCGCGGATGCTCACCGAGGCGTGGACTGCCGACATCGAGGAGAGGGGGTGACGGCCTGATGCTCGAACGGTTCCGCGCCTTCTGGAACAAGCTGCTGTCGCCCATCGCGGACGGCCTCATCAAGATCGGCGTCACCCCGGACATGGTGACCTGGGTCGGCACGCTCGGCGTGTGCGTGGGCGCGCTGTGGCTGTTCCCGCAGGGGGAGTTCTTCTGGGGCACCATGTTCGTCACGGCCTTCGTGTTCAGCGACATCGTCGACGGTTCGATGGCGCGCAAGCTGGGGCGCTCGTCGAAGTGGGGCGCCTTCCTGGACTCCTCGCTCGATCGCGTGGGCGATGCGGCGGTCTTCGGGGGTATCGCGCTCTGGTACGCGTGGGAGGGGGACTCGCCGCTGTACCTGTGCCTGAGCCTGGCGTGCCTCGTCCTCGGCATGATGACGTCCTATCTGCGGGCGCGCGCCGAGAGCCTCGGCATGGAGGCCAAGGGCGGCATCGCCGAGCGCTCGGACCGGCTCGTGGCCATTCTCGTCATGACCGGCTTCGCCGGGCTGCTCGATCTGCCGATCCTCCAGCATGTGACCCTGTGGGCACTCGCGATCGCCAGCCTCATCACCTGCGCCCAGCGCATGCTGATGGTCTACCGCCAGTCCCTCACCTGACCTGTACCGAGATGTGCTCCCCATCCGTCAACCGAAGGGCCACTGGGTTGACGATTGGGGAGCACATCTCGGTACAGGGGGTGGGGCTCGGCGACCGCCGCGGGCCACGCCGGAGGGCGGACTGACGTCCACGGACGAGCAGCTCCTGCTCGATGCTCTCGCGTCCGGATGACCCAGGCGCGAGGAGGCCGGATGCGGTGCTCGTAGACTGGAGGCGTGACCAGCGAAGAGACCACCACCGGAACCGCCCGGGTCAAGCGCGGCATGGCCGAGATGCTCAAGGGCGGCGTCATCATGGACGTCGTCAACGCCGAGCAGGCCAAGATCGCCGAGGACGCCGGCGCGGTCGCCGTGATGGCGCTCGAGCGCGTGCCCGCCGACATCCGTGCCCAGGGTGGCGTGTCGCGAATGAGCGACCCGGACATGATCGACGGCATCATCGAGGCCGTCTCGATCCCGGTCATGGCCAAGGCCCGGATCGGCCACTTCGCCGAGGCGCAGGTGCTGCAGTCGCTGGGCGTGGACTACATCGACGAGTCCGAGGTCCTCACGCCCGCGGACTACGACAACCACATCGACAAGTGGGCCTTCACGGTCCCGTTCGTGTGCGGTGCCACCAACCTGGGCGAGGCGCTGCGCCGGATCACCGAGGGCGCGGCGATGATCCGCTCCAAGGGCGAGGCGGGCACCGGTGACGTCTCGAACGCCGTGACCCACATGCGCACCATCCGCAAGGAGATCCGCCGGCTCGGCGCGCTCGCCGGCGACGAGCTCTTCGTCGCCGCGAAGGAGCTGCAGGCGCCGTACGACCTGGTCAAGGAGGTCGCCGAGTCGGGCAAGCTCCCGGTGGTGCTGTTCACCGCCGGTGGCATCGCGACGCCTGCCGACGCGGCGATGATGATGCAGCTGGGCGCCGAGGGCGTCTTCGTCGGCTCGGGCATCTTCAAGTCCGGCAACCCGGCGCAGCGGGCCGAGGCGATCGTCAAGGCGACCACCTTCCACGCCGACCCCGACATGATCGCCAAGGTCTCGCGCGGCCTGGGCGAGGCGATGGGCGGCATCAACGTCGAGGAGATCCCGCAGCCGCACCGGCTCGCCGAGCGCGGCTGGTGACGCAGGGCCCGCTCAGGGCTTCGTCGCCCAGGTGACCACCCGCGCTGCGTCCCGCAGTCCGAAGTCGCTGCCGCTCGACGGCCCCAGGCGGACGACGATGGTGCGGCTGCCGGGGTCGACCATCGCGATCTGCCCGCCGAGGCCGCTGGCGGCGTAGAGCGACTCCGCGGCGTCCGGGACG
>JAEZEJ010000050.1 GCA_023417775.1 Actinomycetes bacterium
AGCCCCGCCCGCGCCGGCCGGCGCCGGGCTATCTTGCCCCGCGCGGCGCCGGCGGTGGCGACGGAGATCGCTGCCCCGTCGCGCACTGACGCGTCGCCGGATCTCACTCCAGCGCGTCGCCCGCAGATCCCTCGGAGATCGCGATGCGAGTGGGCTCGGTGCCCGCGTAGACGCCCGCGACCCGGATGCTCAGCACACCCCTGTCGTAGGACGCGCTCACGGCATCGGGGCCGACATGCGAGGGGAGCGTGAACGTCCGCTCGAACTGGCCGTAGCGGATCTCGCGGATGCTGCGCCCCTCGGTGGCCTCGCCGCGCTCGTCGCGCCGCTCGCCGCGCACCACGAGGCGGTTCTGCGTGACCTCGACCGTGACATCCGAGCCGATGTCGATGCCGGGGACCTCCAGTCGGACGATGACGTCGTCGCCATCGCGGTGCGACTCGGCGGCGGGCATGAAGTCGGTGCGGACGGACTCCGGTCCCGCGGCCGACCCGAAGGTCGAGCGCATCAGGGTGTCGAAGGGGTCACGGCGGGTGAACAGGGAAAGAGTGGTCGACATAGGTCCTCCTTCATCAGGTCCGGTCCCCATGACCGGTACGAGTTGAGTCTAGGAGGCTCAACTTTCTTGATTCAACCCGTTCGCTCAGGGCGAAAGGCGTCTCAGACACCGGCGGCGCGCGCGATCCGGCCGTAGTCGTCAGCGAGACTCTCCCGGCTCGCGTGGGCGTTCAAGCCGCTGGGATTGGGAGCGATCCACAGCTCGGCACCGGCGATCGGGTCGGGCTGGCGGCCGGCCTGGGCGTTGCGGTCGGCGAAGGCCTGCCGATAGGCCGTCACCCCGAGCACGGCGACCACCCGCGGTCGTCGCTCGGCCACCAGCGCATCCAGCCGGTGCCGGCCCTCGACCAGCTCCTCCGTGGTGAGATCGTCGGCCCGCGCCGACGCCCGAGCCACCAGATTGGTGATGCCGACGCCTCGCGCCTGCAGTTGCGCGGAGGCGTCCGCGGGATCGATCGAGTCGATCAGGCCCGCATCCCGGAGCGCGGGATAGAAGCGATTGCCCCGTCGTGCGAAGTGCAGGCCGGTGGCCGCGCTCACGAGCCCTGGATTGATGCCCACGAACAGCAGCCGCAGGTCATCGGGCATCACATCGGGGATGGTCCGCCCGGCGAAGGACGCCAGCTCATCGCGCGTCCACGAGGTCACGCGTACTGCACGCCCGTCGCATGCAGCGGGCAGTAGCCGAAGGGATTCTTCACCAGATACTGCTGGTGCCCCTCCTCGGCGTAGTAGTACTCGTCGAGGGGCTTGATCTGCGTGGTGATCTCGCCGTAGCCGTGCGCCGTCATCTGCCGCTGATAGGCCTCCTTGGATGCCTCGGCCTCGCGCTGCTGCTCCGGTGTGGTGGTAAGGATGATCGAGCGGTACTGACTGCCGCGGTCGTTGCCCTGGCGCATGCCCTGGGTGGGGTCGTGGTTCTCCCAGAACACCTTGAGCAGCTGCGCATAGCTGACGACCGAGGGGTCGAACACCACCCGTACGACCTCGGCATGCCCGGTCTGTCCGGTGCAGACCTCCTCATAGGTGGGATTCGGCGTGATGCCTCCGGCATAGCCGACCGAGGTGGACCACACGCCCGGCTGCTCCCAGAAGGTCTTCTCCTCGCCCCAGAAGCATCCGAGACCGAAGACCGCGATCTCATAGCCCTCCGGGCCGTCGGTCTCGATCGGGTTCCCGGTGACGAGGTGACGGTCGCCGACCGCGAACGGGCGCTGGGCTCGTCCGGGCAGGGCGCTCTCGGCGGTGGGCAGGGTGGACTTGTCGCGGCCGAAGATCATGCCGTCACCACCTGAAGAAGAAGCACAGTAGGCCGGTGCCGGCATGATGTGGTGCTGGCTGTTCGCTCGCTGCGCTCGCTCATGCGGGGTGGTCCTCTCCTCGGGAATCGAAGGCTCCAAGAGTTTCGAGTCTACGCGCGGGGGCTACCCCTCGGCGTCGCCCGCGATGCCGTGCATCCGCGCGTGCAGTGCTCGGACCTGCGGTCCGAGTTCTTCGACCGGGCCGAGGGCCGGAACATGCGGGGCCACCTGGGCGATGGGCAGCGGGGCCACGGGTCCGGCCGGAATGCCCCACTCGCGATGCCATCGCATCAGCTGTGCGCTGCTGGTGGCGAAGACGATGGTGCTCAGCCCGACCCACGCGTGGGCCGCACTGCACATCGGGCAGTGTTCGCCCGAGGTGTAGACGGTGCTGGCGGCTCGCTGTTCCGGGGCGAGATGCGTCGCGGCCCACCGGGCGATCTCGAACTCGGGATGGCGGGTGTGGTCGCCTCCCTTGACCCGATTGCGGTCCTCGAAGACCACCGTGCCGGCCGGATCGACGAGCACCGAGCCGAAGGGCTCGTCCCCGTCGTCGAGCGCCTCGGCGGCGAGCTCGACGCAGCGCCTCAGATGATCGAGATCGGTCGGGGTGATCGCCGCGCCGTCAGCCATGCCTCCACGGTACCGAGCGGCGTCCGATGATCGCCGTAGGCTCAGGGGTGTGAGCGCCGAAGATGCACGGCCCGGCGGCCGACGTTATGAAGTGCCCCTCGGGGTCGAGATCGCCACCGCGTGGTCGTGGCGCCTCATCGTCATCGGGGCGGGGATCTTCGCACTCGCCTGGGTGCTGGGCTTCCTGTCCGAGGTCACGATCCCCATCGCGGTAGGCCTGCTGCTGACCGCGCTGTCGGTGGGTGCGGTGGACGGGCTGACCCGGCGCAAGGTGCCGCGGATCCTCGCGACCTTCATCGTCGTCATCGGCATGCTGCTCGCTCTCAGCGGCCTGGTGACCCTGGTGGGGACCCAGCTGACCTCGCAGTTCGACGAGATGCGCGACTCCGTGGTCGAGGGCATCTCACAGGTTCAGGACTGGGCCAAGAACGGACCGTTGAACCTCAGCGACGCGCAGCTGTCGCAGTGGATCGAGCGGGTGCAGTCAGCGATCGCCTCCAGTGACTCCTCGGTCATCAACCAGGCCACGGAGGTCGGCACCCGGGTCACGCACTTCGTCGCGGGATTCTTCATCGCGATCTTCGCGGCCTTCTTCTTCCTCTACGACGGTGCCAGGATCTGGAACTGGGTCGTTCAGTTCTTCCCGCGGGGCGCGCGGAGCAAGGTGCGGTCCTCGGGTCGGGCGGCCTGGGGATCGCTCACCGCCTTCGTGCGGGCGACGGTCCTCGTCGCCCTCGCCGATGCGATCGGCATCGCCCTGGTCGCCGTCGTGCTCCAGGTCCCGCTGGCGCTCGCGATCGGCGTGCTGGTCTTCCTCGGCGCCTTCGTGCCGATCGTCGGCGCCCTCGTGTCGGGTCTGGTGGCGGTGCTCGTCGCTCTCGTGGCCCACGGGCCGGTGACCGCGCTGCTGATGCTGGGTGGCGTCATCGCCGTCCAGCAGATCGAGTCGCATGTCCTGCAGCCCTTCCTGATGGGGCACATCGTGGCGATCCATCCGCTGGCGATCATCCTGGTCATCGCGAGCGGCATCGTGGTCGCGGGCATCGTCGGTGCTCTGCTGGCCGTCCCCTTCGCAGCCTGTGCGAACAGCGTCGTCAGACATCTCGCCGAGGGCGAACCACCGACGACGGACGGGGTCGTGGGGGACGAGGCGCAGCCCACCTGACCTCCGTTCCGCCGCCCCCGGGGCTTCAGCGCGGCTGAAGCCCCGGTAAAGCGATCCTGAGAGTTTCTGGTAATCTCGTCCGTCGGTCGACCTTCTGTCGGCCGGCAGCGCAAGAACCGGCAGAGGCCTGTGCGAGACCGGGGGGATGAACCGCGGGCCGGAAGACGAGGCATCTGACGTGGCATTGATCGAAGCAGAGCATCTCTACAAGGTGTTCGGCCGTGGCGCCAAGCGTGCGGTCGGGCGGCTGGAAGCGGGCGAATCCCGCGACGACCTGCGGGCCGATGGCATCACGGCCGCGGTCATCGACGCGAGCTTCACCGTCGAGCGCGGTGAGATCTTCGTCGCCATGGGCCTCTCGGGCTCGGGCAAGTCGACGCTCATCCGCATGGTCAACGGTCTCCTGACGCCCACGGCCGGTTCCATCCGGATCGACGGCGAGGACATCAACGATCTCGACTCCTCGGGCCTGCGACGTGTCCGGCGCGAGAAGGTCAGCATGGTCTTCCAGCACTTCGCGCTGTTGCCGCACCGCACGGTCGGCGAGAACGCCGCCTACGGGCTCAAGCTGCGCGGCATGAACCGTGCCGAGCGCGAGCGGCGTGCCGATGAGGCTCTCGGCATGGTCGGCCTCGGAGGCTGGGGCGGCTCGATGCCCGATGAGCTCTCCGGCGGCATGCGTCAGCGGGTCGGCCTGGCTCGCGCCCTGGCCGCCGGTACCGAGATCCTGTTGATGGACGAGGCGTTCAGCGCCCTCGACCCGCTCATCCGCCGCGAGATGCAGGACCAGCTCCTGGAGCTGCAGTCCGATCTCGACAAGACGATCGTGTTCATCACCCACGACCTCAACGAGTCCATGCGCCTCGGCGACCGGATCGCCATGCTGCGCGACGGTCGCGTCGAGCAGGTCGGGTCGTCGGAGGAGATCCTCAACAACCCGGCCAACGACTATGTCGCGCAGTTCATCCAGGACGTCGACCGCACCCGCGTGCTGACCGCGTCCTCGGTGATGGAGCGCCCCGTGGCGGTCCTCGGACTCGAGCAGGGGCCGCGAACGGCCCACAAGCTCATGCGTGAGCACCAGATCTCCTCGCTCATGGTCGTCGACCGGCAGCGCAATCTGAAGGGCGCGGTCCTGGAGAAGGACGTCGCCGCGGCGGTGGAGCGCGGACAGGACAGCCTCGACGGGCTGATGTTCCCGGCCGTGACCGTGGCGCCCGATGTCGCGGTGGCCGACCTATTCGGCGCCTCGGCCGAGAGCGCGGCACCGCTCGCCGTCGTGGAGGGGAGCCGCCTGGTCGGCGTCATCCCCCGAGTCACCCTGCTGAGCGCCCTCGGAGCGGTCGGCGGACAGGACGACGGAGTGCTCGGAACCCATGGCATCGGCTCCACCGCCCATCTCGAGGAGGCGACCTCATGAGCGCGCTGCGCACGATGGAGACGGTCGAGTGGGGGATCCCCCGTATCCCCCTCGGCGGCTGGATCGAAGACATCATCAACTGGGTGAAGAGCACGTTCCGGTGGTTCTTCAATTTCATCGCCGACGTCATCGAGGCGGCCGTCAACGGGTTGACCGATCTTCTCCAGTGGCCGCCGGTCCTGGTGACGATCGTGATCCTGGCGGCGATCGCCTGGCTGGTGCGTGACTGGAAGCTCGCCCTCGGTTCGGTCGTGGGCCTGCTGTTCATCGTCAGCGTCGACCAGTGGGACAACGCGATGGCGACGCTGTCCCTGGTACTCGTCGCGGCGCTGGTGGCCCTCGTCATCGGCATCCCGCTGGGCATCCTGTCGGCCCGGTCGGAGACCGTCAGTCGCGTCGTGCGGCCGGTACTCGACCTGATGCAGACCATGCCGGCCTTCGTCTGGCTCATCCCGACGGTCATGCTCTTCGGTCTCGGGGTTCCCGCCGGCACCGTCGCGACGATCGTCTTCGCGCTGCCCCCCGGGGTCCGCCTCACCGAGCTGGGCATCCGTCAGGTCGACGCCGAGGTGGTCGAGGCCGGACAGGCCTTCGGCGGCACGCCCCGGCAGATCCTGGGCGGTATCCAGATGCCGCTGGCGATGCCCACCATCATGGCCGGTGTCAACCAGGTGATCATGCTGGCGCTGTCCATGGCCGTCATCGCGGGCATGGTCGGCGGTGCGGGCCTCGGCGGAGCCGTCATCACCGCGATCCAGCGGTTCAACGTCGGCCTCGGATTCGAGGCCGGTCTGTCCGTCGTGGTGCTGGCGATCCTGCTGGACCGGGTCACCGCCGCCGCCGGTGCCGGTGGCTTGGGCCGCTTCAAGGGCCGCCGCCGGTCGCGTCAGGACAAGGACGCCCGGCAGCAGTCGGCCGAGTCCGGCGACAAGTCGGTCGGCGTGCACATCGCCAACGGCCCCTGACCCACCGACCCCTCGAAACACATCAGACGTACGTAGTAACGAATGAGGAGAGAAACTGTATGAAGCGTAAGGGATTCCTGAAGGGCCTCGGCATCGCCGCCAGCGTCCTCGCGTTGACCGCGACCGCGGCCTGCGGCTCGGATGACAACGGCGACTCGGACGACAATGCCGGTGGCGGCGGAACCATCACCCTGGGCATCATCCCCTCCTGGACCGACGGTCTGAGCGTCGGCTACCTGTGGAAGAACGTGCTGGAGCAGGAGGGTTACGACGTCGAGATCGAGGAGGTCGCCGACGCCGGTCTGCTGTACCAGGGTCTCGCCGACGGCTCGATCGACGTCTACCCGTCCGCCTGGCCCGAGGTGACCCACGCGGCCTACATGGAGCAGCACGGTGACGCCCTGGAGGACCTGGGCGCGTACTACGAGGGCGCCGTCCTGACGATGGCCGTGCCGGAGTACACCGATATCGACTCGATCGCGGACCTCAAGGACAATGCCGATCAGTTCGGCGGCGAGATCATCGGCATCGAGGCGGGCGCGGGTCTGACCGACGCCACCAAGAATGACGTGATGCCGGCCTACGAGCTCGAGGACGATTACACGCTGGTCGAGTCCTCGACCACCGCGATGCTCGCCGCCCTGTCGGATGCCGTGGACAACGAAGAGGACATCGTCGTCACGCTGTGGCGCCCGTTCTGGGCCAACTCGGAGTTCCCGGTCAAGGACCTGGAGGACCCCGAGGGCGCCTTCGGTGACCCGGAGACGCTGAACGCCATCGCGAACGCGGACTTCTCCGGCGAGTTCCCCGATGTCGCCGAGATGATGGGCAACTTCAAGCTCAGCGACGAGGAGTACGGCGGTCTCGAGGACATCGTCGTGAACGAGTACGGCGAGGGCAAGGAAGAGGAGGCCATCGAGGCCTGGCTCGACGACAACCCGGACTTCATCGACAGCCTCAAGGGCTGAGTCCGACTCTCGACCGGCGCCCGGTCGTCACCCGCTGCCGCGGGTGGCGGC
>JAEZEJ010000092.1 GCA_023417775.1 Actinomycetes bacterium
GGCGCGCCAGCAGCTCGTCGGCCCGGCGCAGCGCCTCGCGGCGCGGAACCCCGTGCAGGGTCCGCAACGGCCGCGCGACCTGGGTGACCAGGCGCATCACCGGATTGAGCTCGAGACGTCCATCCTGGCCGGCCAGCTGCGCCGCGCGCCACTGCACCGGACTCCGCCGCGCCGGGTGATCGGTCGAGCGAGCGGTCGGCAACCGAGTCGTCCGGCCCTCCGCCGTGAGATCGATCCGACCGGCGCGCAGGGGGTGGAGGCCCACGATCGCCCGTAGCAGCGTGCTCTTGCCGCAACCGCTCGGTCCGACGATCGACACCACGTCGCCGCTGTCCACCCCGAGTGACGCATCGCGCAGGATCGCGCGGCCGTCCGTCGTGTCCAGGCCGAGCCCGCCCACATCCAGCAGCCGCTCGTTCTCGCCTTCGTGGCCGCCGAGGCTCAGCTCACCGTCCACCGCCGCGAGCGACAGGAGTCGAGCCGGCAGGGCAGCCGTCAAGGTGTCGTCGTGGGTGACGATCACCGTCGTGAGGCCTCGCTCCCCTCGCTCGCGGAGTACCGCCGCGACGCGATCGCGGGCATGCGCGCCGAGTCCCGCCGTCGGCTCGTCGAGCACCAGCAGCTCCGGGTCGCCGAGCAGCGCCCTCGCGATCGCGACCCGGACGGCCTCGCCACCGGAGACGCGCCCCGCTCGTTGGGAGAGGATGCGGTCCGGTAGGTCGAGCGAGGCGATGACCCGACCGATCTCCTCGGCGGGAACGGCCCGCCGAGACCGCCCGTCCCGCAGCACACGCTCGACGCGCTGACGGGGATCGAGGGTCGACGCCGGGTCCTGGGGCACGAACGCGGAGGACGAGGCGAGCTCGTCGCTTCCCACCGCACCGGTGACGACGAGCCCCGGCGCCACGCGACCGGTCAGCACCTCCAGCAGCGTGGTCTTGCCGCTGCCCGAGGGACCTCGCACCACCAGCAGGTCGCCGGTGGCGATGCGCAACGGGCCGGTCGACAGGATGATCGCACCGTTGCCGTCGCGGACCGTCACCCCGTCGTGATCATCGAGCTCGGTCGGTCGTCGCCGAGACGCGAGCCCGCGGTGTACGGGCGGGGCGACCAGCTCGGAGACACGGTCGACACCGAGGGCGATCGCCGCTCCGACGAGGGCGAGGGCGAGGGCGGGCGCGGCCACCGCCCAGGGATTGATCGACACGCCGCTGAGATTGGAGATCACCATCGAGCTCCACGTCACCTGGTCGCCACCCCGGATGACCTGGATCGCCACGACCAGCTGCAAAGCGGCGACCGTCCGATTGCCGAGGTCGGTGAGCACGGTGGCGCTGATCGCCGGCAGGACATCGCGCAACAGCACCGCTGAAGGCCGTTCACCACGGGTCACGGCGGCGTCGACATGGCCGGATCGCGCCTGGGCGGAGAGGGCCGCGGTCACCATCCGGGCCGAGGCCGGCACTCCCAGCACGAGCATCGCGACGATGACGGCCGGCCAGAGTCCGATGAAGACCGACAGCAGCAGCACGAGGATGACTCCGGGAACCGCCAGGGCGATGCCCGTGACGTGCCGGACCAGTGCGGCGACCCGCGGCCGCCGCCAGGTGGTCAGAGCCAGCATGGCACCGGCGAGGGCGGTCGCGATGCCGATGAGAAGACACCCGGCCGTGATCCCGGCACCCCCGGCGAGCAGCCGTGCGAGGACATCGCGTCCCAGCGCGTCGAGACCGAGCGGATGTGCGCTGGACGGGCCCTCCCAGGGGCGTCCGACCGACTGCGTCGGGCTGATTCCGCGGACCCTGCCCACCGCCGGGGCCAGCCAGGTCGTGATCACGACGGCCGCGGAGAGACCCAGGAGCGCCCATCGACGACTCACGGCGACCACTGCCTCTCGAGTCCCGCGCGCAGCGCATCGGCGCAGGCGAGGCCGAAGGCCACGACGATCGCGACGATGACGGCGACCGCCTGCACGACAGGGATGTCGCGTGAGGCCACCGCCTGCGCCAGCAGGCCGCCGAGGCCGGGCAGCGCCACGATCCGTTCGACGACCACCGAGCCGGCGATGATCGCCCCGCCGAGCATCGCGGCGCTCTGCGCCAGCGCGGGAAGCAGCGGCGGGAGGACGTGGGCGATGGCGACGGAGCCCACCCCACGACCGCGGCGACGCGCCTCGACGACATGACGTCGGGCGGCGATGTCCTCCGCCGGACCGCGCAAGGCCCGGACGAGCCAGGCGGCGGCCGGGAGCGCGAGGGCCGCGATCGGCAGAACGAGCACGCCGGGGTCCTCCAGAACCGAGCCCCCGGGCCGGGTCAGAGACACCGGCGGGACCAGATCGAGCCAGGTGGCCAGGATGAGCACCAGCGCCGTGGCGATGATCGCGTCCGGGACACCGCAGAGGGCTCCGGCCGCGGTCTGCGCCCATCGCGTCCGAGGTGTCGGACGCACGGCCATCGCGAGCACCGCGACGGTGCCGATCAGCACGGCGAGGAGCCATGCCGGGATCACGATCGCCGCCGTGATCGCCGACCGCTCTGCGAGGAGCCCGAGGACGGGCCGGCCGCCGACGAGCGAGGTGCCCAGGTCGCCGCGCATCGCCGCGCCGATCCAGTCGGCGATCTGGGCGGTCACCGGCGCGTCCAGACCGAGATCTCCGCGCAGCCGTTCCACTCGCTCGGGATCGGCTCCAGGTCCGGCGATCACCGTCGCGGCATCGGTCGGCAGGAGGCTGACGAGAATGTGGACGAGGACGACGGCCACCAGCGCCACGGCGGCAGTCCATGCCAGGATGCGGGCGCCGAGGAGCAGGGCGCCGAGGGCGACCCGGGGGGGGGGGGGGGGGGGGGGGGGGCGGCGGGGGGGGGGGCGGCGGGGGG
>JAEZEJ010000095.1 GCA_023417775.1 Actinomycetes bacterium
CCCCCCGCCGACCCCCGGACCGCCCGCCCACCACCCACACCCGGCCCCGCCGAAGGGGGGCCGTCTCGTTGGAGATCGTCGAGGATCAGTCCTCGCGCTTCTCCTTGATCTTCGCTGCCTTGCCGCGCAGGTTGCGCAGATAGTACAGCTTCGCGCGACGCACGTCACCGCGCGTCGCGACCTCGATCTTGTCGATGACCGGCGAGTGCAGCGGGAACGTACGCTCCACGCCCACGCCGAAGCTCACCTTGCGGACGGTGAAGGTCCGGCCAATACCCGCGCCCTGCACCTTGATGCAGACGCCCTGGAAGACCTGGACGCGCGAGCGGTTGCCCTCGACGATGTTGACGTGGACCTTCAGCGTGTCGCCCGCGCGGAACTCGGGGATGTCGCTGCGCAGCTGGCTGGCGGCGATCTGATCGACGACGTTGGTCATGACTGCTCCTCATCGATGCCACAGGTCACCGACGGATTCGATGAATGATCGTGAACGGTGCTGCAAGCGACGGGTCTCCCCTGTGGCAGAGGCGTCGGCACCGAGGACCCATTCTGCCACAGCACCCGATGGCCCCGGTAATCGGCCGCGGCACATCGGGACCGTGACACCGATGATGCGTCGTGGCCGTCACCGGCCACGACGCATCATCGCTCTTCCACGCGCAGCGTATGCACGTGAAGCCGTGCGACCTCAGTCGAACCTGTAACCCTCGCCGTGCAGAGCGAGGTCGATGCCCGCGATCTCGTCCTCCTCCTTGGCACGGAAGCCGATCATCGCGTCGATGAGCTTGCCGAGGACATAGGCCACGGCGAAGGAGTAGACCGCCACCGCGACCGCCGGAACGATCTGCGTCAGCAGTTGATCGAGGCTGCCGCCGGTGAACAGGCCCGTGTCGGTGGCGAAGAAGCCCAGGTACAGGCAGCCGATGAAACCGGCGACGAGGTGCAGACCGACCACGTCGAGCGAGTCGTCGAAGCCGAGCTTGAACTTCAGGTCGATCGCGAAGCAGCAGGCGATCCCGGCCACCAGGCCGAGCACGATGGACCACCACGGGGTGAGGTTCGCGCACGCCGGCGTGATCGCGACCAGACCGGCCACGACGCCCGAGGCCGCTCCGACCGCGGTCGCCTTGCCGTCCTTGAGGTGCTCGACCACCAGGAACCCGATGACGCCGGCCGCCGGCGCGGCGATGGTGTTGACGAAGATCAGGGCACCCGTGCCGTCGTCCCCGGCGGCACCGGCGTTGAAGCCGAACCAGCCGAACCACAGGATCGCGGCGCCGATGAGCACGAGCGGTACGTTGTGCGGTGCGGAGTCGGCCTTGGTGAAGCCCACGCGCCGCTGTCCGAGCACGAGCGCGAGAGCGAGAGCGGCCGCCCCGGCGCTGATGTGCACGACCGTGCCGCCGGCCCAGTCGAGCACCTCGGTGTCACCGAAGCCGAACTGCCCGATCCATCCGCTCAGCTCACCGTCGCCGTCCAGACCCCACACCCAGCCCTGGGAGGGGAAGTAGACGATCGTGGCCCAGAGCCCCGCGAAGACCATCCAGGAGAAGAAACGAGCACGATCGGCCACGGCACCGCTGATCAGGGCGGTCGTGATGACGGCGAAGGTCGAGCCGAAGGCGACGCCGGCGAGGCTCGCCGGGTCGTTGGCCGCCATGTCGCTCAGAGCGAAGTCCGAGAACGGGTTGCCCAGCACACCGTCGATGAGATCGTCACCCGTCGAACCCATGTTGAACCCGTAGAGGATCCACAGCACGAAGACCAGGCCCATCGCGCCGAAGCTGAGCATCATCATCGAGACGACGCTCTTGGCCTTGACCAGACCGCCGTAGAAGAAGGCCAGCCCTGGCGTCATGAACAGAACTAGGGCCGCGGTGATCAGCAGCCAGATCGTTCCGGGTTCCATATCAACCTCTTTGCGTGTCGGTGAACAGACAGCCTCGACACGGCGGCGCTGCCGTGACTGGCACTGCACCGATGCTCATCGCGCGCGGTTACGGTTGCCTGCCACAGCTGTTTCGTGGCCGTAACGCGAGACGCGCGGAGGTTAAATCTGGATGATCTGCCGCGGATCAGGAGGGATCGAGGTCGGGACGCCGGGTCCGGGTGCGCTCGACGGCCCGCTCGCGACGCCAGCGGGCGACATTGCCGTGATGGCCGGAGAGCAGCACCTCGGGCACCTCTCGACCGCGCCAGGCGGCGGGCTTGGTGTAGACGGGATACTCCAGCAGGCCGTCCGTGTGGGACTCCTCGACGAGGGACTCCGGATTGCCCATGAAGCCCGGGATCAGCCGGACGACGGCCTCGGTGATCGCCAATGCGGCGACCTCTCCCCCGTTCAGTACGAAGTCGCCGAGGGACAGCTCCGCGAGTGTCCAGCGGTCGCCGATCTCGTCGATGACGCGTTGGTCGATGCCCTCGTAGCGTCCGCAGCAGAACACCAGATGCGACTCGGTGCTCAATGCGGCGGCGCGGGCCTGGTCGAAGACGTCGCCGGAGGGAGTGGGGACGATGACGACGCTCTCGTCGGTACACACGGCATCCAGCGCCTCACCCCAAGGCTCGGGACGCATGACCATGCCGGCGCCACCGCCGTAGGGGGTGTCGTCGACCGTGCGGTGCCGGTCGTGGGTCCAGTCGCGGAGGTCGTGGATACCGATCTCCAGCAGACCGCGCTCCTGTGCGCGTCCCGGG
>JAEZEJ010000031.1 GCA_023417775.1 Actinomycetes bacterium
CCCCCCCGGGGCGCCCCCCCCCCCCCCCCCCCCCCCCCGGGGGGGGGGGGGCCGCGTCGATGTCACCATCACACGCGGGCTGGCGCCTCGGCATCGGCGATGCCGAGGAGAGCCCGAACGAGACGTCTTACTTGGCGGCAGCCTTCAGGCGCGAGCCGGCGCTGACCTTCACGCCGTAGCCGGCGGGGATGTCGATCGTCTCGCCGGTGGCGGGGTTGCGGCCCGTACGAGCGGCGCGCTCGACGCGCTCGACCGACAGGATGCCGGGGATGGAGACCTTGTCGCCCTTGGAGACGGCGTCGAGGACGACATCGCTGAAGGCCGAGAGCACCTTGTCGGCGTCGGTCTTGGTCACGCCGGCCTGCTCAGCGAGGGCGGCGACGAGGTCGTTGCGGGAGAGAGCCACGAAAACTCCTAGTGCAGATTGATGTGTGCGTCCGCCAGTCTATGAATACTCCGCGAAATTCCAAGCCCTACCCGGCCGTGTCGCGGGGTTTATCCGGTGGTAGGGACCGTCCAGTCCAGTGGCGGGGCGGCGGTCAGGGGGCCGATCCGATGGACGTAGTCATCGCGCGACAGGGTGCTGACCCCGAGCGTGGCCAGATGCGGGGTCTGCCACTGCGTATCGATGAGATAGTCCGTTCCTGCCTGCGATTCCAGTAGATCGACGAGGGCGACCAAGGCCACCTTCGAGGCATCGCGGGACCGGTGGAACATCGATTCCCCCGCGAACAGCCGACCGATGGCGACCCCGTAGAGGCCCCCGACGAGGCGTCCGGCGTCGTCGCGGACCTCGATCGAGTGTGCCCAGCCGAGTTCGTGCAGTCGCTGGTAGGCGCGCGCCATCGCGTCGTCGATCCAGGCACCCGGGCGTCGCGGGTCGGCGCACCCCTCCAGCACCCCTGCGAAGTCCTCATCGACCGTGACGGTGAATCGGCGGAGCGAGGCGCGCAGCGAACGCGAGACCTTCAGCGCGCCGGGCTCCAGCACACCCCGTTCGAGCGGACACCACCACAGCAGCAGGTCGTCATCGGGCATCGGGAAGAGACCGTTGCGGTATGCCTCCACCAGCGTCGAGGGCTCCAGATCGGCACCGCCGGCCACGCAGTCGTCCTCGGGCCAGCGGGCCGACGAGAAGTCCCACACAGGCGGTGGCAGCGGCACCGGTCGGGTCATGTCCTCATCATCTCGCGCAGGTGGGCGAGCGGCGCCTCACCCCACTGCTCCCACTCGGCATCGGTCGCTTCCTGCAGACTGCCCCACCAGCTCACTGCGCGGTTGACCGCATGCGTGAAGGTCGCCGCGTTCCACGCCACCCCCCATGCCGTGTGGTCGAGATCCCAGACCTCCAGATAGGCCGCGACGACCTCGGACCATCGGACATCCGCCCCCATCAGCGCGACCGCCCGTGGCACCGCCAGCGATTCCACCGCCGCAGCCCAGCTCGCATCGCCGAAGTCGAAGAGCCTCGGCTGCTCGCGCGATCCCCACGCATTGCCCCAGTGCAGGTCACCGTGCTGGAAGGTCGCCGGCAGCGGGGAGTCGCACAGCGCGGCACAGGCATCGACGAGCTCACCGCGACGCCGCCGGAACCGCGTCGCCTCCCCGGCATCGAGGGACGACCGGCGTCCCGCCGGCAGGCGTTCGAGGGCTTCGAGCAACCGGTCGAAGCGCTCGGGAACGGTGGCCGGCGAACAGTCCGGCAGCCCAGCCTCCAGCAGCTCCGGACCATGGGAGGCGAGCCGCTGTTGCCAGTGGGCGCCCTCGCGGACGAGCGCGCGCCAGTCCGCCGTCTCGGCGGCCGTGTCCTCGAGCGGTTGCTCGCCATGGTCGGCGGTGAGCAGCCATCCACGCCGCGCATCGATCGCGAGGGGTCGCTGCAGCCGGTCCGGCAACAGCCGGCTGAGCAGCTGATGCACCTCGGCCTCGAACCGCGCGGCCCGGCAGGTGGCCTTGAACCAGACATCGCCGTGGTCGGTCGCCACGACCAGCTGTGTCGACCAGGGACGGATGCGCGGCTGGCGGACCGGCCCGGCCATCCTCCGCCCCGATCGGGCCACCCCGTCGGCGATCCACTCGGTGGCGGCCGATCTCCATTCCGGGCTCGCGACCCACTGCGAGAAGGGCGGTGTCTGGACCGTCATGGGTGCTCCCTCGATCGTCCCCGCCCCATCCTCGCGCAGATCAGGCACCCGTGGGGAGGAATCGATCCAGGGCGGGATCGTCGTCATCCCGCCGATGAGCAGGTGCTCGATACCCTGGGGACATGGGTCTGGGTAGCAATATGGCGGTCGGCGCGGGATCGAAGCTGGTCCCGCGGGTCGCCTCGGGGTACGTCCGCGCCGTGCTGGACCGTGCCATCGACGGCGCGGGGCCGCTGCGACCCGTCGTGGAGACCGCCGGCGCGAAGCTGGCGAGCCACGGAGGCGATGTCGAGAAGGCCGTCTCGACCCTCGTCCGGACCCATACGAGTCTCGCCGGGCTGCAAGGCTTCGTCACCAATCTCGGCGGGCTGTCGATCGCCGCGGCGACGCTGCCGGCCAATGTCGTGGGCGTGACGATCGTGCAGTGCCATCTGGTGGCCAGCGTGGCCCATCTGCGCGGCTACGACATCGAGGATCCCCGGGTCCGCAATGCGATCCTGGCCGTCATGCTCGGCGAGGAGACCGTCGAGCAGATGATCCGCAGCCGTCGGCTGCCGTCCTCGCCGATGGCGATGGCCACCTCGCCGGTCCACGATCCGGCGCTCGACGACCGCATCGCCCGCGAGGTCACCGGAGAGCTGGTCGGGCGCACGGTCGGGCGCCGGGCGGTCATGCTCGTCGGCAAGCGCGTGCCGCTCCTGGGCGGCGCGGTCGGCGCCGGGGCCGATGGGCTCGGCACCTGGCAGGTCGGGAAGTACGCGCAGACCGAGCTGCGCGACCGCCGCCTGCGCTGATCAGCGACACGCTGGCCGAGACCTGACCGCTGCGTCAGGAGAGCGCGCGGACCACCGCGGAGGGACTCGGGCGGCCGAGCTGCTCGGCCATCCAGACGCTCGTGGCGATCATCGCCTCGAGGTCCACACCGTGCTCGATGCCGAGGCCGTCGAGCATCCAGATCAGATCCTCCGTCGCGAGATTGCCCGTCGCGCTCTCGGCATAGGGACAGCCGCCCAGTCCACCCGCCGAGGCATCGAAGGTGGTGATCCCCTGCCGCAACGCGGCGTAGGCATTCGCGAGGGCCTGCCCGTAGGTGTCGTGGAAGTGCATCGCCAGACGCTCCGCTCCCACCCCGTCCGAGGCGAACGCCTCCACGAGGGCTCCGACATGGCCCGGCGTGCCGACGCCGATGGTGTCGCCGAGGGACAACTGCGTCGCCCCCAGCTCCAGCAACCGCGTCCCGATGTCGACCACTTGCCCGATCGGCACAGCTCCCTCCCACGGATCGCCGAAGCACATCGAGACATAGGCCCGGATGTCCATCCCCGCGTCCAGGGCCCCGTGCATGACCGGCTCGAACATCGCGAACTGACTCTCCAGCGTCGCGTTGAGGTTCTTGGCGGCGAAGGTCTCGGTCGCACTGGCGAAGACGGCAATGTGCCGGCATCCCGCCTCGATCGCCCGGTCGAGTCCGCGCTGATTCGGTACGAGCACCGGCAACGGCGTCGGCCCGTCGAGGTCGAGCCGGGCCACCAGGTCCGCGGCATCGGCCAGCTGCGGCACCCAGCGAGGATGGACGAAGCTCGTCGCCTCCACCAACGGCAACCCGGCCGCCACGAGTCGTTCCACGAAGGTCGCCTTGATATCGAGCGGAACGATCGCCCGCTCGTTCTGCAATCCGTCCCGCGGCCCGACCTCGTAGATCGTCACCCGCTCGGGCAGTCCGTCCTCCGGGGCTCGCATCGGCAGCGCGCGCGTCATCGTGGTTCCCCATCCTCGGCGACGACCCGGACGATGGCGTGGCCGATCGGCACCTGTTGTCCCGGCCGGGCTCCCAGCTCTCCCACCACGCCGTCGTGAGGCGCCGTGAGCGACAGCTCCATCTTCATCGCCTCCATCGTCGCAAGGCGCTGGCCGACCGCGACCCGATCGCCCTCGTCGACCTCGACGGTGAGGATCGTGCCCGGCATGGGCGCCGTCACCGTCTCATCGCCGAGTGCGGACCGCCGCTCCCGCGCCATCGGATCGGGACGCTCGAGGGTCCAGGTGTCGCCGTCGAGGGCCACCCAGACGCGACCTCCGCGCCGCGTCGCCCAGGGCGCGCTGAACTGATCGGTGCTGGCCGGCTCCGCGTGCCCGCCCCGCGATGCCGCGAGGTCGATCCGGTGCTCGGCTCCGTGCTGGTCCAGCAGCGTGACCGCATCGGGTCCCGCGCCGAGCGACCGCCAGGCGTCCCGGGCCCCGAAGGGAGTGTCGTGGCCCGGGACGGTGAGCAGATCGGCGGCGGTGGCCAGCACGATGGTGGGCACCTCCGGCCGTTCCAGTAAGGGACCGGCCGATGACGGATCATCGAGCCACGCGGTGTGCACGGCCCCGTCACGGAAGGCCGCGCCGTCCGCGAGCCGCCGGACGAAGCCGGTATTGGTGGTCACGCCGAGCACCGCGGTCTGCGACAACGCCTCCACGAGGCGGTCGATCGCCTCATCCCGCGTGGCGCCCCGGGCGATGATCTTGGCCAGCATCGGGTCATAGGCCGTGCCGATCTCGGCGGGAGCCTCGTCGATCGCGGCCTCGACCCGCTCCATCCAGGGCCACTGCACGTCGACCACCCGCCCCGCCTGCGGGAGGAACCCGGCGGAGGGATCCTCGGCATAGATCCGCGCCTCGATCGCGTGGCCCTCGCAGCCGATCTCTTCCTGGCGCATCGGCAGCGGATCGCCCTGGGCGATCCGGAACTGCCACTGCACGAGGTCGACTCCGGTGACCTCCTCGGTGACCGGATGCTCGACCTGCAGGCGCGTGTTCATCTCCAGGAAGTAGGCATTCCGGCCCGCGACGAGGAACTCGACCGTCCCGGCACCGACATAGCCGACCTCTCGGCAGAGCGCGACGGCCGAGTCGAGCAGGACCCGCCGCACCGCCGGATCGAGGAACGGGGCGGGTGCCTCCTCGATGACCTTCTGGTGCCGCCGCTGCGCGGAGCAGTCCCTCTCGTAGAGATGCACGATCTCGCCGTGCGTGTCACCGAAGACCTGCACCTCGACGTGGCGGCCGTCCTCGACGTACTTCTCGATCAGCAGGGCGTCGTCGCCGAAGGCCGAGCGAGCCTCCCGGCTCGCCACCGCGAGCGCGTCGGCCAGATCCTCTGGCCGGCGGACCACGTGCATGCCCTTGCCGCCGCCACCCGCCGCCGCCTTGACGAGCACGGGGAATGCTTCGGCGGGGACGGCGTCCGGCTCGAAGCGCGGCGTCACCGGGACCCCCGCACGCTCGGCGATGTCGCGAGCACGGTCTTTACGGCCCATCGCCTCCATCACCTCGGCGCTCGGGCCGATGAACACGAGCCCGGCCTCGCTCACCGCCCGCGCGAACTCCGCGCGCTCGGAGAGGAAGCCGTATCCCGGGTGGACGGCCTCGGCCCCGGTGCGGCGAGCCGCGTCGAGGATCGCCTCGATCGACAGATACGACTCGCTCGCCGGGGTGGGACCGAGGCGTACGGCCTCGTCCGCCTCGCGGGCGAAGGCCGCTCCGGCATCGGCATCGGAGTGGACCGCGATGCTGACCAGCCCCTCCTCCCGGCAGGCGCGGACGATGCGGCGGGCGATCTCGCCGCGGTTGGCGATGAGCACACGGGAGAAGGTCATAGCCGGAACACTCCGAACTGCGGGGTAGCGGGGATCGGGGCATGCGAGGCGGCCTGGAGTCCGAGGCCGAGCACGCGGCGGGTGTCCACGGGATCGATGATGCCGTCATCCCAGAGCCGCGCGGTGGAGTAGTAGGGCGAGCCCTGCTCCTCGTACTGCTCGCGGATCGGCTCCTTGAAGGCCTCTTCCTCGGCCGTGCTCCACTCCTCGCCCTTCGCCGCGATGGCATCGCGGCGGACGGTGGCGAGGACGGAGGCCGCCTGCTCGCCGCCCATCACCGAGATCCGGGCATTGGGCCACATCCAGAGGAATCGCGGATCGTAGGCGCGGCCGCACATCCCGTAATTGCCGGCACCGTAGGAGCCGCCGATGACGACGGTGAACTTGGGCACCACGCTCGATGCGACCGCGGTGACCAGCTTGGCGCCGTCCTTGGCGATGCCACCGTTCTCGTACTCCTTGCCCACCATGAAGCCCGTGATGTTCTGCAGGAAGACGAGCGGGATGCCACGCTGATTCGCCAATTCGATGAAGTGCGCCCCCTTCATCGCCGACTCGCTGAACAGGATGCCGTTGTTGGCGAGGATGGCGACCGGATAGCCCCAGATGTGCGCGAACCCGCACACCAGGGTCTCGCCGTAGAGCGGCTTGAACTCGTGCAGGTGAGAGTCGTCGACGATGCGCCGGATCACCTCGCGCACGTCGTAGGGGATGCGCGGGTCGTCCGGGACGATGTCGTAGAGCCCGGCAGGGTCCTCGCGGGGCTCGACCGGCTCACGCTGCACATAGGCCGGCGACTCGGGGCGTTCGAGGGTCTCGACGATCGACCGGACGATCTGCAGGGCGTGCTCGTCGTCCTCGGCCAGGTGGTCGACGACTCCGGAGACCCGGGCATGGACGTCTCCCCCGCCGAGCTCCTCGGCCGTGACGACCTCGCCGGTGGCCGCCTTCACCAGGGGCGGCCCGCCGAGGAAGATTGTGCCCTGATCGCGCACGATGACGCTCTCATCGCTCATCGCCGGCACATAGGCGCCGCCCGCGGTGCAGGACCCCATGACGGCGGCGATCTGCGCGATGCCGCGCGAGGACAGCTGCGCCTGGTTGTAGAAGATCCGCCCGAAGTGCTCGCGGTCGGGGAAGACCTCGTCCTGCATCGGCAGGAAGGCACCGCCGGAGTCGACGAGATAGACGCAGGGAAGCCGGTTCTGCTCGGCGATCGCCTGGGCCCGCAGGTGCTTCTTGACCGTGAGCGGGTAGTAGGTGCCGCCCTTGACGGTCGCGTCGTTGGCGACAACGACGCACTCACGCCCCGCGATCCGGCCGATGCCGGTGACGATGCCCGCGCTCGGCACCTCGCCTCCGTACATCCCGTGGGCGGCCAGCGGGGCGATCTCGAGGAAGGGCGAGCCGGGATCGAGCAGCAGGTCGACACGGTCGCGCGGCAGGAGCTTGCCACGGGCGATGTGCCGGTCGCGGGCGGCATCGCTGCCACCACGCCGGACGACGGCGATGCGGTCGCGCAACTCGGCGACGAGGTCCTGGAGGGTCACGCCGACAGGTTAACAGTCATTAACCTGGATGCGCTACGCTGCCGGATGTGGTCACCCGCCAGCAGCAGATCGTCGACGTCGCGGCGGCGCTCTTCGCCGAGCGCGGATTCCATGGTGTCTCGGTGCAGGAGATCGGCGAGGCCGTCGGCATCTCGGGTCCGGCACTCTACAAGCACTTCTCCGGCAAGGCGGAGCTACTGCAGCAGGCCCTCACCTCGATCAGCGACCGACTGCTCGAGGAGGGGTCGCGACGGGCCCGCGAGGCATCCGATGCCGATGCCGCCCTCGCGGCACTGATCGACTGGCATGTCGACTTCGCCCTCACCCATCCGGCGCTCATCGTCATCCAGGAGCGCGAGTGGTCGACCCTCGATGCCTCCTCACGGGATCGGGTGCGCGCGACCCAGCTGGCCTATATCGACGTCTGGGTCGGCGTGCTCCGCCGGCTGCGCGATGACCTCGACCGGCCGGCCGCGAGAGCGAGCGTGCAGGCCGCGTTCGGCCTGCTCAACTCCACGCCGCATTCCGCACGGTTGAGCGACCAGCAGATGCGCGCGCTGCTGACCCGGATGGCCCACCGCGCGCTCCTCCCCTGACGCCGTCCCCAGGTCCTCCGGCCCACCTCGTGCCGGGTTCTGGCCCTTCTCGCGGCACTCTGAGGGCCATCGCCCGGCGAAAGTCGTGCGTCAGCGAATGGGGTCTCGCGGCCTAGGACGGCTCGCCGAGGGCGACCGGCGGACGCCTCCGGCTGATGCTCGCGATCGCCACACCGGTCATCATCACCACCGCGCCGACCGCCTCCAGCACGGTGGGCACCTCGCCCTGCACCACCCAGGCGGCGAGGATGCCGACGACCGGCACGAGCAGGATGAACGGCACCACCGCACCGGCCGGATGTCGCGAGAGCAGGCCGTTGAAGATCGTGTAGCCGATCAGCGAGGCGCCGATCACCGTGTAGGCGGTGCTGGCCGCGGCGCCCCAGCCGAAGGCCGACACCGCGTCGCCGACGGCCGCCGGACCGTCGACGAGCAGCGAGAGCAACAGACAGGGCACCGGCACCACCAGGGCCGACCACACCACGAGGGACAGGCCGGACGACACCCTCGCCTGGCGTGCGACGACATTGCCCACCGCCCACGAGAACGCGGCGCCGATCGTGATCACGACCGGGAGCACCGGCGCCCGCAGACCGTGCGCGATCGCCACCAACAGCAGACCCACCGCGCCGACCACCACGCCGATGACCTGACGGACGGCCGTCCGCTCCCCCAGCACCGCCCAGGCGAGCAGGATGGTGAAGATCACCTGCGCCTGGAGCACCAGCGATGCCAGCCCGGAGGGCATGCCCGCCGCCAGACCGAGATACAGCAGGCTGAACTGGCCGAGGCTCATGAAGGCGCCGACCGCGAGGACCGACTGCCAGCGCGCCCTCGGCCGCGGGACGAGCAGCACCAGCGGGAAGGCCACGAAGGCGAAGCGCACCGCGAGGAAGAGCAGCGGAGGGATGCCGCGCATCCCCTCGTCGATGATGACGAAGTTGAGGCCCCAGAGCACCGCGACGAGCACGGCCAGGGCGCTGTCGCGTGCCGGCACGCACCCACGATCTCACCGCGTCCCGACAGCCTCGTCCGCGACCTGCCCGCCGGGAGAACGGTCTCAGAGGTGGCGGAAGGCGCGCCAGGAGACCAGGGCCGCCGCCAAGGCCACGAAGATCGCCGTGCCCGAGGTCAGCTGGACGCCGAGGTCGAAGGCATCCTTGGCCGACTCGGCCAGCTGATCACCCAGCGTGTTCGGATACTTCGCCGCGTACTGCATGGTGCTGCCGAGGGTCTCGAAGGCGTGGTGCTTCTCGCCATAGGCCAGCTGGGCCGGGATCGTCAGCTGCGACCGGTAGGTGGCCGTCAGGATGCTGCCGAGCACCGCCGTACCGAGCACGGCGCCCACCTCATAGGCGGTCTCCGAGATGGCCGAGGCCGCGCCCGCCTTCTGCGGTGGGACGCTCGCGAGGATCAGATCATTCGTGAGCGTCTCGGCGATGCCGATGCCCACACCCATGATCGCGAAGGCGACGAGCACGCTCATCACGGTCGGATGGCCGGTGAACGCGGCGATCGCATAACCGAGCGAGGAGGCCACGAAGCTGCCGCTGACGAGCACGCGGACCGGGAACCGCTCGACCAGCCGGACCGCGAGGAAGCCGAACACGACCGTCACCAGCAGGCCCGGCAACAGGACCGTGGCCGCACGCATCGGCGACAGGCCGATGACGAGCTGCAGCAGCTGGGAGCCGAAGAAGAGGAATCCGGCCAGCCCCATCAGGCTGAGCATGTTCGCCACGATCGCCCCCGTGAACACGCGATTCTTGAACAGCGCGACATCGAGCATCGGATTGGACCGCTGCTGCTGGCGCCGCACGAACAGCCACACCGCGCCGACGGCCAGGCCGATCGAGGCGAGCGTCACCGAGTCGAGACCGGCCTTCGCCCCGTGCTTGATCGCGAAGACGGCGGGCACCATCGCGAGCATCGAGAGTCCGATCGAGGCGAAGTCGAGCGGACCCGGGTTGGGGTCGCGCGATTCGGGCAGGAGGAACAGCGCCAGCGGCAGGAAGACGACGATGAGGGGAACGTTGATGAGGAAGACCGAGCCCCACCAGAAGTGCTCCAGCAGCCAGCCGCCGACGATCGGCCCGAGCGCGGCGCCGCCGGAGAACATGGCCGCCCACGTGGCGATCGCGACTCGGCGATCGCGGGCGTGGTCGAAGACATTGCGGATGATCGAGAGCGTCGAGGGCATCAGCGTCGCCCCGAAGAAGCCGAGCAGGGCGCGCGCGAGGATCAGCGCCTCGGGGGTCTGAGCCCAGGCCGCGAACAGGGAGACTGCGCCGAAGCCCGTCGCGCCGACGAGCAGGAGCCGGCGGCGCCCGAGTCGGTCGCCGATCGAGCCCATCGCGATGAGCAGGCCGGCGAGCATGAGCGCGTAGATGTCGACGATCCACAACAGCTGGTTCCCGGTGGGCCGCAGATCCGTGCTGATCTCCGGCAGCGCGAAGCTCAGGACCGTGTTGTCGACCGACACCAGGAGGACGGGAATCATGAGGACCGCGAGGGCGAGCCACTCGCGGCGGCCGGCACGGACCGGCGCAGAGGTATCGATCATGGTCATGCGCTCTACTGTACCGTCCAGCCGGTACAGTACCCAAATTCCCTGTCATATGAGCTATGACACGTGGGCGGCTCTCCCGAGAACCAGCACGGCCTAGACTCGGCGCATGCCGGCCGAGGAACCCTCCACTCGCGACAGACTGCTCGATGCCTTCGAGACCCTGCTCGTGACCGAGGGGAGCCGCTCGGCGACTCTCGACAATGTCGCCGGAGCGGCCGGGGTCTCCAAGGGAGGGCTGCTCTACCACTTCCACAGCAAGGACGACCTCGTCAATGCGATGCTCGCCCGCATGCAGGAGATGGGCGAACGCGATATCGCCGCGATGCGGACGGCACCGCAGGGCCCCGTGGACTACTACCTGGAGACCTCCGTGGACTCCGGGTCGGCCTTCGATCGCGCCCTGATCGCCGCCGCCCGTATCGCCCAGGAGAACGACGAGCGCGCCGGCAATGCCCTCGCCGCACTACGCGAGCAGTGGTTCGCGGTGCTCAGCGAGCATCTCGGCGACGAGGCCCTCGCCCGGACGATCCAGCTCATCGGGGACGGGCTCTACTTCGACGACACATCGGGGTTCACCCATCCGCAGGCGCTCGAACATGTGCGTGACGTGCTCGCCCGCCTGGACTTCTAGGCTCAGCCCGCGCGATCGAGGACCGGGCGCTCCTGGAGCTTGCGGCCGGCGAGACGGCGCATGCCCCACCAGGTGACCTTCTGCATCGCCTCGACGATGATGTCCCCGCTCATCTTCGAGGTGCCCTTCTCCCGGTCGCGGAAGTCGATCGGGATCTCCACGATGCGGGCGCCGAGGTCTCGGCCGCGCACGGTCATGTCGATCTGGAAGCAGTAGCCGCGGGCGTCCACCGCGTCCAGGTCGTAGCGCCGCAGCAACTCGGCCGAGAAGGCCCGGAAGCCCGCTGTGGCATCGTGCACTCCGAGCCCCAGCATCAGCCGGGCGTAGGTATTGGCCCCCCGGCTCAGCACCTCGCGGCGCCGCGGCCAATCGACCACGGAGCCTCCCCGCACCCACCGCGATCCGATCGCGAGATCGGCGCGTCCTGAGCGCACTTCCTCGATGAGCGCCTCCAGCCGTCCGGCCGGATGGGAGCCGTCGGCGTCCATCTCGACGAAGACTCCGTAGCCACGTTCCAGCCCCCACTCGAAGCCGGCGATGTAGGCGCTGCCGAGGCCGCGCTTCCCGGACCGCTCCAGCACGTGCACGCGGTCGTCCTCGTAGTCGCGGGCGAGCTGGGCCGTGCCGTCGGGGCTCGCATCGTCGACGACCAGCACATCGGCGTCCACCGCCACGAGCACGCGATCGAGCGCGTCGACGATATTCTCGCGCTCGTCATAGGTCGGCACGATCACCAACGCGCGAGTGCCCTGGTCCATGGCGTCGTCTCCCCGGGGTCGGTAACGGTCACGATTCCTGACCCCCTCGATGGCTCGCGGGAGTCACAACCCGCCCACGGTACGTCAGTCGTGGGTGAGGCGCTCGCGACCCTGCCGGGGACGCGGATCGGCTCGCCGAGCATGATTCACCGTCCGAGCTACTGTGGGAGATCGGCCGGAACGACCGGCTCCCGTCTCCCCGTCAGCGAAGGCAGCCGTTCCGTGCCCCTCTCCCCCACGCGCGCCATGCACACGCTGTGGGATCGTGTCGTCAGCTATGCGCTCAAGTTCGGCGTCGTGGGCCTCATCGGCCTGGTCATCGACGTGGGCCTGTTCAATCTGCTGCGCTTCGGGCCCCTGGGTGGTGAGACCTGGGTGGCCAGCGCCCTCGGCGCGAAGACCGTCAGCACCTCGGTCGCCATCGTCTTCAACTGGGTGGGCAACCGCTACTGGACCTTCCGTGACGAGCGTCGGTCCGGCTGGTTCAAGGAGTTCCTGGAGTACCTGATCGTCTCCCTGGGCGGTATGGGCGTGAGCCTGCTGTGCCTGTGGTTCAGCCATCACGTGCTGGATCTGACCAGTGCCCTCGCTGACAATATCTCCGCGAATGTCGTAGGCCTCGCCCTCGGCACGATCTTCCGTTTCGTGCTCTACCGGTACTGGGTCTGGGGGCACCATCGCGAGGAGGTCCCAGTCTCCGGCACCCGGCTCGAGCGCACGGAGGCCGTGGTCCCCGCGGCGGACATTCAGCCCGCCAGGTCGCGCCAGAGAGATCCGGCCGACACGGCCTGAGCCGAGCCCGAGCTCCACGCGGCGATCTCTCGGGCGAGCTCCTCGGCATCGGTCGTGGCCACCTGGAAGATCACCCGGTCCTCATAGCGCGCGTCGATGACATCGGCGGCCTGGCGCAGCCGATTCTCCAGCGCACCCGCGTCGGCCATCGGCACCCGCACCTCGAGTACATCGAGCAGCCGCCGGTGCCGAGCACCCGCGACATCGAGGGCCGCGGCGGTCGCCTCCCCGTATGCGCGGACGAGCCCGCCGGCACCGAGCAGGGTGCCGCCGAACCACCGGGTGACCACCGCGACGACATCGCTGAGGCCGCGCCCCACCAGCACCTCCAGGATGGGCCGGCCGGCGGTGCCCGAGGGCTCGCCGTCGTCATTGGAGCGCTGCAGGTCCCCGCGCGGGCCGATCACGAAGGCGGTGCAGTGATGACGGGCGTCGCGATGGCGCGCCCGGACCTCCTCGATGGCGGACCGGGCGGCGTGCTCGTCCTCCACGCGTCGCACGTGGGCGAGGAACCGGGACCGCTTGATCTCGATCTCAGCCTCCGCCTCATCGCCGACGGAGAGGTCGAGGGTGCGGTAGGAGCTCAGCGGCGATGCAGCTTCAGGAAGATCGAGGGCCCGAAGTCGCGACCGGCGAGCGGACGCTGCATGGCCTTCTCCACGGCGGTCATGACGCCGATCGGGAGGTACTTCTTCAACGTCTGGCTGCGCAGGTTGCTGACCGAGAGCTTGTCGGTGAGGACGAATCCGGCCTCGGAGAGCTGACCGACCACGGTGTCGATGTTGTGGTTGACGAAGGCGATCGCATCGGGCTCGTCGACGGGTGCCGTGCGGATGCTGACCGGCTCGGTGGGCAGGGGCTGGCCGAGCTTCTTGTACTTGCGCCGGTTCTTGAAGTGGCCGAGATTGGCGACCTCGATGATGGCGGTGCCGCCGGGACGCAGGACCCGGGCGATCTCCGCGAACTCGTCGGCGGGAGCCGGCAGGTGGTGCATGACCCGGACCATCGTGATGAGGTCGAGCTCGTCATCCTCGAACTTCAGGTCATCGGCCTGCATCTGGACCTGGGCGATATCGGTGCCCTCGAGCAGCTTGGCGGCGGCATCGAGCTGGGTACGGCTCGGCTCGGCGAGGGTCACGCGGTCGGCGTACTCGCGCAGCAGCAGCGACAGCCGGCCGAAACCACCGCCGATATCGGCGGCAGCGGCGAAACGCTGTCCGTCCAGGAGCCGACGGATCGCGATCTCCTCGGCGGCGTGCTCGTAGTCCCGGTTGTCCCAGTACTTCGTGTAGTCATAGTCCCGGTCGTACTGGTCGGCGACCTTCTTGCGCTTCTCACTCACGCGCACCACCCTACCGGGGCGCTGAGACCGCTCAGCCGAATGTGCGGGGACCGAAGGACGGCGACTCCTTGGCGGCTCCGGCGCGGCGAGCCTCGCGGGTGTTGGACGCCCGCATCATCGCCTGCTGGAAACGCCGCTCGAGCCGGAACGCGCGGCGCGGGGTGGAGTGGCGGGTGCGGTCCATGAGCCTCTTGCCGGCGGCCACCGAGTCCGGCGAACGCTCCAGGATCTGTCCGATGAGTTCATCCGCGGGAACCGACGGGTCCTCGTGCACGCCGGAGGCCACGCCGTACTCGGCCGCCCGCTCACCGGAGAAGACCTCGCCGGTCAGCACGAGGCGCTTGGCGAGGTCGGCCGGCAGCAGCTCGCCGAGTGGCACGGTGCCGCTCATGTCCGGGACGAGGCCCCACTTGGCCTCCATGACCGACCACTGGCAGTCCGGGGTGGTAAAGCGGAAGTCGGCGGCGAGGGCCAGCTGGATGCCGCCGCCGAAGACGTGGCCCCGGGTGAGCGCGATGACCGGTACGGGCAGCTCGCGCCAGGCCCACAGCGGTCGCTGGAAGCCGTTGGTCCCGCGGAGGGGATGGGCGAGGAAGCGCTTGGCGACCTCGCGCTTCTGCGACAGGACGGAGCCGAAGTCGAGTCCGGCGCAGAAGGAGGAGCCGCGGCCCTCCAGGACGACGGCGCGTACCGAGCGCTCGCGCTCGATCCTCGCGGCCGCCTCCACGAGACCGTCGAGCAGCTCGAAGGTGATGGCATTGAGCTTCTCCGGCCGGTTGAGCCACACCCGCGCGATCGGGCCCTCGATCTCGGTCTCCACCTGTCGCTCGCTCATGACCGACACCCTAGTGGGCCGGCGCCCCGGTGCTCCGGCGCCTCTCGACGGGACGGCGCTGGGCCGCATCGGCGTCGCTGGAGAGTCGGCTCCAGCGCTCGGCGCCCACGAGTGGTGCAGGCGGGCAGCCGGGAGTCAGGTGGCGAGGACGCGGGACAGGACCAGCTCGACCGTGTCGCGCAGGCCTTTGACGGTCGCGACCTCCTCGGGCCAGCCGGGACCGGCGAGCACGACCAAGGTGTCCGCCGCGAGACGGTCGAGCACTGCGGTCACCGGATCGCGCGGCGGGCGGGTCATCGACGCCCAGAGGAACAGCACACGTGGCCGCACCGTCGTCAGGATGGTCTCCAGGGCGGATGCCGGCAGCCGCGACCCCAGCTCGACCGAGCTGATGCCGTGCTCGCACAGCGCGGCCTCCAGCGCCACCACCGGGAGCTTGTGCTGGTCGTCCTCGGCACTCGCCACGATGACGGAGGCGGAACGGTCGAGGTCGGGCAGGGTCTGCCGGCGTGAGTGCGCCCGCATCGCGCTGAGCACGCTCGAACTCGCGAGATGCTCGCCCTCGACGCCCAGGCGACCATCGGCCCAGCGCTCGCCGATCTCGACGAAGGCCGGCACGAATACATCGTCCCAGGCATCGACGGCGCCGAGGGTGTCCAAGGCCGCTCCCGCGACCTGGTGCAAGGCACGGGCATCGAAGGCCTGGGCTGCCTCGACGAATCGATCGGCCAGCCGCCGATGGTCCGGGGCAGGCTGCTCGACGGGTTCGACCTCGGGCGTGCTCACCTGATCGCCGACCAGTCGTTTGGCTACCTTGGCGGCCTCCTGGGCGGTCACGCCACGGGCGAGCAGTCGGCGCATCAGATCGACACGGTCGATGTCGAGGGCGGAGTAGCGGCGGTGGCCGCCACTGGTACGCAGGGTGGGGCCGAGACCGTAGCGACGCTCCCAGGTGCGCAGCGTCGAGGCGGAGATGCCCAGGCGATCCGAGACCATCCCCACGCTCCAGGTCACCTCGGCGGCACCGCGCCATTGCACGGCTGCGGAGGCCTCGTCGGGATCCGCGGGCGCAGTCGGGTCGGGCGTCATCACCATCTCGATCAGTTTAGAACTTGTTCACGCTCTTGCCATGTGAATAGGTTATGAGTAAGTTTATCGGCACGTCATCGCTCGGGGTTGAGCAAGCAGCCACGACGTCCCACATTTCACACGTGGAAGGCATGCAGCATGGTGAACATCAAGCGTCTCCCGTCCCCCATCATCGAGTCGTACTCCTGGCAGTGGGAGGGCGCCTGCATGGGCGCCGACTCCTCGGTGTTCTTCTCCCCCGAGGCCGAGCGTGGTGCTAAGCGACATCGTCGCGAGGAGGCCGCCAAGGCCGTCTGCGCCACCTGTCCCGTCATCGACCAGTGCCGTGAGCACGCCCTGCGCGTTCAGGAGCCCTACGGAGTCTGGGGCGGGCTCACCGAATCCGAACGATCCAAGCTGCTCGATCAGCGGATCGCCAGCTGACAACGAAGGGAGGACCATGTCCCTGGAAGGCAAGTCCATCGCCATCATCACCTCACAGGTCGGCGTGGAGAAGGCAGAGCTCACGTCCCCCCGCGAGGCCATCATCTCGGCTGGGGGTCGCGCGGTCCATGCCGCCCCCGCCTCCGACGACGTCCAGTCGATGGTCGGTGATGTCGACAAGGACGAGACGTTCACCCCGGATGCCACCATTGCCGATCTCTCGGTCGACGACTTCGACGCGGTCGTCCTGCCGGGCGGCACGGTCAATGCCGACACTCTGCGACTCGATGACAGCGCCCTTGGCCTCATCAAGGCGTTCGCGGCGGCCGGTAAGCCGATCGCCGCGATCTGCCATGGCCCGTGGGCGCTCGTGGAGACCGGCCTGACGCAAGGCAAGACGCTGACCTCGTATCCGAGCCTGCGCACGGACATCGTCAACGCCGGCGGCACATGGGTCGACGAGACGATGAAGCACTGCACCGCGGAGGGCTTCGATCTCATCACCTCGCGCAATCCCGATGACCTCGACGCGTTCAACGCCGTCATCATCGACGTGGTGGGGCAGCGATGAGCGGCAAGGACTTCGCGGGTGCCGAGGCCGAGGCGAGCACCTCGGCGAAGATCCTCTACAAGCCCGTCGGGATCGTCAGCTCGATCATCGCGGGCGTGGTGGCGGGCTTCGCGTTCAAGCAGATCTGGAAGCGGATCAGCCCCAACTCCGAGGGTGATGCTCCCGGTCCGTTGGAGTCGGAGTTCCCACTCAAGGAGATCATACTGGCGGCCGTGCTGCAGGGCGCCATCTTCTCCGTCGTCAAGGCGCTCGTCCAACGCCAAGGGGCGCGCGCGTTCCAGAAGGCCACCGGCGAGTGGCCCGGTAGCTGATCCCTCTCTCCTTCCCCTCCTTCCCCATTACGAAAGGCATCATCATGTGGAGTCTCCTCGTCTTCCTGCTCGTCGGCCTCATCGCCGGTTTCATCGCACGCGCTGTTGTCCCCGGTGACGACAGCATGGGCGTGATCGGCACGATCATCCTGGGCATCGTCGGCTCGTTCGTCGGCGGCTCGATCGGTGCTGTCATCAGCGGCGACGGCTTCGGCCTCGGCAATACCGCCGGCATCATCGGATCGGTGATCGGCGCGATCATCGTGCTCATCGTGTTCAACGCGGTCACGGGTCGCAAGAAGGCCTGACCGCCGGAGCGAAGGGCCGTCGACCACCGGGTGGACGGCCCTTCGTCATGTCCGACGCCACTGAGTCGTCAGGTCGTCGCAGGTCGCCCGTGACGCCAGTAGCCGGCGAAGTCTACGTGGCGCTTGGGCACGCCCCACTCGTGCACGAGATGGCGGCGAGCACCCGTGGCGAGACCGGACTCTCCGATGAGGTGCGCGTGGAGGACGCCGTCCGGCGGGACGGTCGTCTTCAGGGCCTCCAGCGCGAGCTGTCCCGGCCGGTCGGTGCCCATGGACGACTCGTCTCGATGGATCCAGCGCACCTCCATCTCGGGCGGTACCAGCAGCTCTTGGCGGTCGCCGGCTGTGGGCACCTCGATGATCGCGATCCCCCGCGCCGTCTCTGGGAGCGAGGCACTGATGCCCGCCACGGCGGGCAGCGCTGTCTCATCACCGACGAGCAGCGTCCAGTCGTGCGGGTGGTCAGGTGTGAAGCCGACGCCCTGGTCCAGGAATCCGACGCGGTCACCGGGGCTGGCAGAGAGGGCGAATTGAACCGCCGGACCCAGACCTCCTGCCTCGTCCTCGTGGATCACGAAGTCGATGTCCACCTCCCCCGTTTCAGGACGGACATCGCGCAGCGTGTACGCCCGGACCCATGGACGTCGCACCTTCGGTGTGGCGAGGTACTGCAGGTACCAGCCGATCTCGCTGGTCCGTGTCGGCAGTTGCAGCACGTCCTGTCCCTCGCGCGCGAGGGACAGCCGGCACCAATGGTCGTGGCCGCGCGGCACCAGCTCGTCCAGCCCGCCGAGGGTCAGGCGTACGAAGTTCGGGCTGATGCGTTCGGCGTGGCGCACGTGCGCCACGGTGAACTGCCGATCAGCGGGCGTGTTCTTCTTTCTTCCCATGAGCTGAGGGTAGCCTTACCTGTTGCCGTCCAGCCTCGGTCCGGGTGACGTGGGCTCCGTTCACCGTGATCTGTCGGTGGGCGGCTCTACGGTCGTGCCATGAGCCTGAGACCTGTGATGATCACTTGCGACTCCACCGACCCGCTGCCGCTCGGCCGCTGGTGGGCCGAGCAGACCGGAGGCGAGGTCATCGCCGAGAACGACGGCTGGTTCTCGGTGGTGCAACTGAGCAGCGGCCCACGGCTGGCCTTCCAGAAGGTCGCCGACCCCACGCCCGGCAAGAATCGTGTCCACCTCGATCTGGAAGCCGATGGCGATCTCGACGACGAGGCCGCGCGGCTGGTGGCATCGGGCGCGGAGCGTCTCGATGAGCAGAGCATGGGCGACTTCCGCTGGATCGTCATGTCCGACCCCGACGGCAACGTGTTCTGCATCTCCGGCGCTCACTGACGACGCGCGTCGTGCACGGGCGGCGTCGGTGCGAGCAGATAGCCGGCCGCCGGGTCCCCATAGATCCGCAGTCCGCCGCGATCGTTCCGCCAACGCCAGGCGAGGTCCGCGCAGACGACCGCGTCGAGCTCATCCTCGACCCGGTCCAGGTCGACCTGTCGATGCGCCCCCTCCACCCCTTCGCGCAGTCGCGACCACGCGGGCGACGCCACGAGCCGGAGCCTGCGCACGCTTTCGAGGAGCCCGAGCAGCCTCAGGAACTCAGCACGCCGATCCTCCACCCTCCGGCCCCGGCCGCGCTTGTAGGCGAGTCGGTAGGGGAGGGCGAAGAGTCCGACGAGGGCCGCATGCGGATAGACCTCCAGACAGACGACGCCCCCAGCGCGCCGCGGGTCGGTCGGCCAGCCGTGCCGGCGGACCAGCGACTCCCCACGCGGCGGGTCGAACCAGGGGCGGCCACGATTGGTGGCGTGACAGCCCGCTCCGTAACGGCCGAAAGCCGAGGTCACCTCCGCCTCACCCGAGCGCATCCCCGTCTCATTGGGCACGAGCAACGGCGCGTCCACTCCGATCGCCGCCGGATCCCAGCGCGCGATCCAGGCATCGATCTCGTCATCGGTCCGGACACCCGCAGTGTCGACCAGCGCTCCGGAACCATCGAGCACCGCCAGTCCGGTGCGCCCGCGCTCACCCCAGGCCAGGTCGACGCCGACGAACTCCACCGACCCATCCTCACCCATCGCCCCCGATCGGTCAGGCGCTGAGCACTCGGGTACTGCGGAATCCCCGCGCGGTCAGGACGATCAGCACAGCACTCGCGGCGATCGTCCCCACCAGCACCAGGCCGAGGGCCGCCATCACCCAACTCGGCAGCAGCAGGACCGACGGAACGGCGATCAGCGCCGGGAGCATCGCCGCCAGCCGGATCGGCCCGCCATTCAAGCCCGCCTTGGACTCCAGGCTGCCGGGATACAGCAGCGCGCCGAATAACGTCACCGTGGCCGACCAGATCGCCATCGACAAAGGCACCACAACGAGCGCCACCACATAGGCGACCGATACGGACAGGCTGACGCCTAGGACCCCGGCGGTCACGCTCGCCACCAGAGCGAAGCTCAGAGTGGCCACCGCCCAAGACGCCGCGGTGAGCAGGAGACCGGCGCCGAGATACGCGATGAAGAGCGAACGACGCGGGATCGGTCCGGCCAGGAGGGCCTCGATTCCCCCACCACTGACATCGTCGGCGACGACTCCGGGGAGGGTCAGCGTCGCGACGACGGCCACCAGCATGCCGAGGACGGCCGGAGCCATGGTCAGCACATAGGCCGTCATCGGGAGGAACCCACCATCATCGTGGACCGCGACGAGACCGGTCTCCTCCGTCGGAATCAGGTCCGAGAGCTCCGACAGCGTGTTCGCGCCCCCGGACCCGAGGAAGACCACGACGCCGAGCAGGCCCCCGACCACCGCTGCCAGCCACACGGCGGTGCTGCGCTGCTGGCGCCAGGCCCGCCGGGCGAAGGCCAGGATGCGATCTCGACCCACGCTCATGCGGCCCTCCCCAGGATCTCGAGGATGGCCGACTCCGTGACCGCCGATCCGTCTCCACCGAGCTCGACCAGCTCATGGCCGGTGACGATCAGATAGGCGTCCGCGAGCTCGATCGCCTCGGGCACGCTGTGCGTCGAGTAGAGCACCGTGCGATCGCGACCCCAGCCACGCAGGAGATCGCGGGTCTGCGCGGCGTAGACCGGGTCGAGCCCGCTCAGCGGCTCGTCGAGCACGACGAACTCCGGGTCGGTCATCGCCAACCGGGCGAGGTCGACGCGCTGACGCTGCCCCCGGCTCAAGGTCGCGACCTTCCGGGACACGAGCCCCGACAGGTCGAAGCGCTCGATCAACTCCGGCAGACCGACTCGGACGACCGCGGGATAGGTGCCGGTGACGCTCTGCCAGAACTCGAGATTCTGCTCGACCGTCAGGGAAGTGGCCAAGGCCGACTCGTGTCCGAGATAGCCCACTCGCGAGCGGACCGGCGCGCCGTCCTCGACCTCGGCGTCAAGAACCCGGACGTCCCCACGCAGTACCGGGATGATGCCGCACAATGTCCGCATCAAGGTCGTCTTGCCCGAGCCATTGCGTCCGAGCAGCGCGGTGATGCCGGGACGGAGCCGGAGGTCGAGCGGACCGGCGACCTCGGTGTCTCCGTATCCGATGACGAGTCCGGTGGCCTGCGCCGTGCTCATGGCGAGCCCTCCTCTCCCGACTCCGGTCGAGGGACCAGGATCGTCGTGAGCTTCCGCCGTCGCCGTCCCTCGCCCGGGCCATGGGCACGCACCGCGATGAGCGCCTCCATCAGCGCATCGGTGAACTCGTCGACCTCCTCATCGGTCGCCCAGAAGTCCGCCTGGGCGAAGCTCACCCGATCGGCCGCCAGATCGCGCCCGTCGTCCCGGAGATACTCGCCGAAGTCGCGGATCAGCCCGGAGGTGAACACGGTGAAGGCCGTCAACAGCTCCTCGGAGCTCGACGTCGCCAGTTCCTCGGCCGTGGGGTTGGCGAATCCAGCGGCGAGCCGGTAGGTCTTCTCGCTCGCACCGCGGACCTGGTGCTCTCCGGCGACCTCGAGGAGGTCGTGACGCACCAGGTGGGACACGTGGCGGTACAGGGTCGCGATGGGGACCTCGGGCAGACGCTCGTGCAGCTGGTGGGTGGTGAGCTCCTCGCCGAGGAGGGCCTGCACGATCTGCAATCTGACCGGATGCAGCAGTACCGAAGGGGTCGACATCCCCCAATGCTATCACTATCAATATTGATATTGATCCGGTTCCTGATTGAGCACGGGAACGACGAAACCCCAGGTCCGAGGACCTGGGGTTCACTGTGCGCGAGGGGGGATTTGAACCCCCACGCCCTTGCGGACACTGGCACCTGAAGCCAGCGCGTCTACCATTCCGCCACTCGCGCGTGTGGCCGTCCGTCACCGACGCTACGACCGAGGAATGAGTCTAGCAGCGCCCTTCGGCCAGTCGAGTACCGGCCCGCCTCCACCGGACCGATACGATCTAGAGGAGTCACTGCCCGGTCCCCAGCGAGAGGAGTGCACCATGGCTGGCGTCCTGAGCCGCTTCGAGCGACGCCTGGAAGGCGCCGTCACCGGTGCGTTCGCGCGGGCGTTCCGCAGCGCCGTGCAACCGGTGGAGATCGCCGCCGAGCTGCAGCGCGAGATCGACAACTCCACCAGCATCCTCAGCCGCGACCGCATCCTCGTGCCCAATGACTTCACGGTGCACCTCTCCCCGGCGGACTATGAGCGGCTGACGCCCTTCGGCTCCACCCTCGCCGACGAGCTCGCCACGCTGGTGCGCGAGCACGTCGATGAGCAGCGCTACACCCTCGCCGGCGGCCTCGCCATCACCTTCGAGCGCGACGACACCCTCCGCACCGGACGATTCACCGTCGACAGCCGCACCAATGCGACCGTGCACGCCGCACCCTCCGAGCGCCTCACCGACACCTCGGTCCGGTCGGCCGCCGTCGTCCTCGAGGTCGGCGGCATGAAGCACCCGGTCAGCCCTCCCGGTCTCGTCATCGGCCGCGGCTCCGACAGTGACCTGAAGATCGACGACCCGGGCATCTCCCGCCGACACGCCCGCATCCACGTCGGCGGACTCGCCGATGCCCCTGCCGTCGCGGTCGAGGACCTCGGTTCCACCAACGGCGTCGTGGTGGACGGACGCCGCGTCGAATCGTCCCCGGTCTCGGACGGGTCGCAGATTCGGCTCGGAAACACTACGCTCACCGTGCGCATCCCCTCGTCCACTCGGTGATCCGGAGCACCATGAGCGAACTGACCCTGACTCTCATCAAGTTCGGCTTCCTGGCCGTCTTGTGGATCTTCGTGCTGTCCGCCGTCTCGGTGATCCGCACCGCCATCTTCGGCACCCGCGTACCCACCCGCCCCGTCGCCAAGGCGGCCAAGGCCGGCAAGACGACCGCCCCTGCCGCACCGAAGAAGAAGGCCCCGAAGAAGCGCGGTCGCCGCGGCCAGCCGTCCGTGCTGCAGATCGTCGACGGCCCCAATGCCGGACAGAGCGTCCCCCTCGGCGACGAGCCTCTGCTGCTCGGCCGCGGCACCGACGCCGCCATCCGGCTCAACGACGACTACGTCTCCACCCGCCACGCCCGCTTCGCCAGCAACGGCGAGCAGTGGTTCGTCGAGGACCTGGGCTCCACCAACGGCACCTATATCGGCAGCCAGCGCATCACCTCGCCGGTCCCGGTCCCCGTGGGCACCCAGGTCCGGCTGGGCAAGACGATCGTGGAGCTGCGCAAGTAGATGGCACTCACCTACCGCTACGTCGCCCTCACCGACACCGGACTGCGACGTTCGAACAACCAGGACTCCGGTTACGCGAGTAGCCGGCTCCTGTTGTTGGCCGACGGCATGGGGGGAGCAGCGGCCGGCGACCTCGCCTCATCCCAGACGCTCGACGTCATCCGCGGCGAGGTGGAGCGGGACGTCCCCGAGGGCGAGGACGCCCTCAGCGTGCTCGGCACAGCCGTCGACCATGCCAACGACCGGCTGGGTCAGCTCATCACCGAGGATCCCGCGGTCGAGGGCATGGGCACGACCCTCGAGGCCCTCCTCTGGGACGGTGAGAAGCTCGCGTGGGCCCACATCGGCGACTCGCGCGTCTACCGGCTCCGAGAGGGGCGCCTCGCGCAGATCAGCACCGACCACACCTTCGTCCAGAGCCTCGTGGACGAGGGCCGCATCACGCGCGAGGAAGCCCGCGTCCACCCCCATCGCTCGCTCCTGCTGCGTGCCATGCTCGGCCGCGACGACAACGATCCCGATCTCTCCTGGCTGCAGCCCGCCGCGGGGGATCGTTACCTGCTGTGCAGCGACGGCCTCTCCGACATGGTCGACGACGAGGCGATCGAGCAGGCCATGCGATCGGAGTCGATCGACACCGCCGCCACCGAGCTCGTCCGGCTGGCCCTCGAGGGCGGCGGGGTCGACAACGTCACCGTCGTGATCGGCGAATTCGTCGAGGCGACCGAGGAGGACGACTCCGATACCGAGCTGGCCTGCGCCGACGGCCGTCCGCAGATCGTCGGCGCCGCAGCCGACGCGCCGCGGCCCCGGCCCGCCGGGGAGACCGGCCCGGCCTCGGTCACCCACACCCCGACCGAGCACGACGACACCGAGGCGCGCGGCCGTCAGCAGGATCCCGAGGAGCTGCGCTACGCCCCAAGGCCGCCGAGCCGCTGGCGCTGGGTGCGGTGGACGATCGGCGTGATCGTCCTGCTCGGTCTCGCCGGGGGCATCGCCTACTGGGCCTACGAGTGGAGCCAGCAGCAGTACTACGTCGCCGAGGACGACGGCCGCGTCGCCATCTACCGCGGGGTCGACGCGTCCCTGCCGGGCATCACGTTGCAGCAGGTCGACGAGCGCACCGATATCGAGATCGCCGAGCTCCCCGACTATCAGCAGGGCCGGGTCGAGGACGGCATCAGCGCCGCCAGCCGTGCCGATGCCGACCAGATCGTCGAGAACCTGCAGTCCTCGCTCCCCGAGCCCTCCCCCACACCCACCGCGGCGGAGCCGTCGCCCGCGGAGGCGACCCCATGAGCCAGTCGAGCCCCAGCAATACCGAGATGTGCTCCCAATTCGTCAACGATGGGCCGGTCCAGTTGACGAATAGCCAGCGAATCTCGGTACAGGCGGTGGCGGCATGAGCGATACCTCCACCGCCCTCGCACCGCGCAAGCGTCGCGGCGCCGAACTCGTCCTGACCCTGATGGCCGTGGTCATCGGCGTCTTCGGCTATGTCGCCGTCGGCCTCGGGATCACCGGCAGCATCCCCACGGACACCTACCGGCTGATCGGCGGACTGATCCTCGCCGCGGTGGGCGCCCATCTGGCCGTCCGCCGGTTCGCCCCCTATGCCGACCCCGTGCTGCTGCCGCTCGTGCTGTGCCTCAACGGCCTCGGTCTGGTGATGATCCATCGACTCGACCTCGGGCGGCAGGCGCTCGACCCCGATCGCGCCGCCTTCGCGAGCGGCCAGGTCATCTGGACCTTCGTCGGCATCGTCGCCTTCACCGCCGTGCTCGTGCTGGTCCGCGACCATCGTCGCCTCCAGGGCTTCACCTACACCTTCGGTCTCGTGGCGATCGGCCTCTTGCTGCTGCCGTTGATCCCCGGCATCGGTCAGGAGATCAACGGTGCCCGCATCTGGATCCACCTCGGCCCGTTCAGCTTCCAGCCCGGCGAGGCCGCCAAGGTGTGCCTGGCGATCTTCTTCGCCGGCTATCTCGTCGTGAAGCGCGATGTCCTCGCGCTGGCCGGCAAGCGTCTGCTCGGCATCGACCTACCGCGCGGCCGCGATCTCGGACCGATCCTGCTCGGCTGGCTGATCAGCGTCGGCATCCTGGTATTCCAGCGCGATCTGGGTTCCTCGCTGCTGTTCTTCGGGCTCTTCGTGGTGGTGCTGTACGTCGCCACCGAACGTCCCGGCTGGCTGGTCGTCGGCGCTCTGCTCTTCGTCGTCGGAGCCTGGTTCGGCTACACCGCGTTCGGCCACGTCCGCGTGCGTTTCGAGGCGTGGCTCGACCCGTTCAGCAATCCCGACCAGAACGGGCAGATCATCAGCGCCCTCTTCGGACTCGCCCATGGCGGCGTCCTCGGACGCGGCTGGGGTCTGGGCAGTCCGGAGATCACCCCGTTCTCGTTCTCGGACTTCATCCTCGCCTCGCTCGGCGAGGAGCTCGGCCTCACCGGCCTCATGGCCGTCCTGTTGATCTACGGACTGATCGTCGAACGCGGCCTGCGGATCGCGCTGACCTGCCGGGACGGCTTCGGCAAGCTGCTCGGCATCGGCCTGACGATGTCCTTCGCGATCCAGGTGTTCATCGTGGCCGGCGGCGTCACGCGGCTCATCCCGCTCACCGGCCTCACGGCGCCCTTCCTCGCCCAGGGCGGCTCCTCGATCGTCATGAACTGGGCGATCATCGCGCTGCTGCTGCGGATCAGCGATCAGACCCGCCGCCCCGCCCCGAAGACCTCCCGCGTCGACGCGGATGACCAGACCCAGGTGGTGAAGCTGTGAACAAGCCGATCCGCATCCTCGCCGTGGCCTGCCTCGTGATGTTCGTCGGGCTGCTGTTCAACGTCAACTACATCCAGGCGCTGGATGCCGACAACCTCAACGGCCGCGAGGGCAACCGCCGCGTGATGGACGAGCAGTTCAGCCGCGAGCGGGGGGCGATCCTGGTCGACGGGACCGCGATCGCCGAGAGCGTGCCCTCCAATGACCGCTGGCGCTTCCAGCGGCAGTACCCCGAGGGCGCGCTGTACGCCCCGTTGACCGGCTACTTCTCCTATATCTACGGTCAGAGCGCCATCGAGCGCAGTCAGAACAGCATCCTGTCCGGTGACGACAACCGGCTCTTCGTCAACCGCGTCGTCGATCTGCTCGGCAACCAGGAGCCCCAGGGCGGCAGCGTGGAGCTGACCATCGACCCGGTGGCCCAGCGCGCCGCCGCCGAAGGTCTCCGGGACCTGGGCGAGGGGACCCGCGGCGCGGTCGCCGCCATCGATCCGCAGACCGGCGCGGTCCTGGCCCTCGCGACGCAGCCGAGCTACGATCCGAACGCCCTCGCGAGCCACGACCTGCAGGCCACCAATGACGCCTGGCAGCAGCTCACCAATGACGAGAACCAGCCGATGTACAACCGCGCGACGCAGGCGACGCTGCCCCCCGGGTCGACCTTCAAGCTCGTCACGGCAGCCGCCGCGATGGAGAACCTCGACCTGAACCCCGACTCGCAGGTCAAGGGCGGGGCCGCGCTCACCTTCCCCGGCAAGACCTACACCCTGCCCAATCAGGGCGGCAGCAACTGCGGCGGCGACCCCATCACGTTGCGGCAGGCCCTCGAGGTGTCTTGCAATGTCAGCTTCGGCGACCTCGCCAATCAGGTCGGCGAGGACCAGCTGATCGAACAGGCCGAGAAGTTCGGCTTCGGCACCGATCCCATCCAGGGACTGGCCTCCAATGAGAGCCTGGTGACCGGCCAGAGCGAGAACCTGGAGGACACCCAGCTCGCCCAGACCGGCATCGGCCAGTTCGAGGTCGCGGCCACGCCACTGCAGATGGCCATGGTCGCCGCCGGCATCGCCAATGACGGCGACGTGATGAAGCCCTATCTGGTCGACACGGTCCGCGCGCCCAATCTGGAAGTCCTGGACACCACCGATCCTGAGCGTCTCAGCCAGGCGATGAGTGCCGGCAAGGCCGGCCAGCTCAAGGACATGATGGTCTCGGTCGTCGACTCCGGAACGGGCCGGCCCGCCGCCATCCCCGGCGTCCAGGTCGGCGGCAAGACCGGCACGGCCGAATCGGACGCGAATCGCCCGCCCTATGCCTGGTTCGTCGGCTTCGCGCCCGCGGACGATCCACAGGTCGCCGTGGCCGTCATGGTCGAGTCCCTGGAGGGCAATACCTCCGATATCGGCGGCGGTCGCCTCGGCGGACCGATCGCCCGCGCCGTCATGGAAGCGATCCTGCGATGACCATGGCCCCCTTCACCGCCCAATACCGTCTGGGAGACTGAACAGCATGACCGAATCGGACGAGACCCCCGTTCCGCTGGGAGACCGCTACGAAGTAGCCGGCCTCCTGGGCCGCGGCGGCATGGCCGACGTACGCGTCGGCCGTGACCTGCGGCTGGGACGCCCCGTCGCGATCAAGCAACTGCGCGCCGATCTCGCGGCCGACCCCACGTTCCAGGAGCGGTTCCGTCGTGAGGCCCAGTCCGCGGCCTCACTGAACCACCCCTCGATCGTCGCGGTCTACGACACCGGCGAGGCCCCGGACATCCACGGCAACGACATCCCGTACATCGTCATGGAGCTCGTCGAGGGCCGGACGCTGCGCGATGTGCTGCGCGACGGACGCAAGATCATGCCCGAACGCGCCCTGTCCATCACGGCCGACATCCTCAGCGCCCTGGACTACAGCCATCGCGCGGGCATCATCCACCGCGACATCAAGCCGGCCAACATCATGCTGACGCCTGCCGGTCAGGTGAAGGTCATGGACTTCGGCATCGCCCGCGCGATCGCCGACTCCTCCTCGGCGATGACGCAGACGGCCGCGGTCATCGGCACCGCCCAGTACCTCTCACCCGAGCAGGCCCGCGGTGAGACCGTCGACGCCCGCAGCGACATCTACTCCACCGGCTGCGTGCTCTACGAGCTGCTGACCGGCCGGCCGCCCTTCGTCGGCGACAGCCCGGTCTCCGTCGCCTACCAGCATGTGCGCGAGGAGGCGACCCCTCCCTCGCAGCTCAATCCCGAGGTCAGCCTCGAGATCGACCACATCGTCGCCAAGGCCCTCGCCAAGCGCGTCGACGACCGCTACTCCAGCGCCGCCGACATGCGCAAAGACATCGAGCGGGTCCTCGCCGGCGGCCACGTCGACGCGCCGACCCAGGCCACGCAGGCGATCGGTGCCACAGCGGTCGCTCCGGCGGCTGCTGCCGCCGCTGCTCCCGTCGCGGCCGATGCCGAGGAGGACGAGTCCTCCTCCAAGAAGAAGTGGTGGATCGCCTTCGCGGTGCTGCTCATCGCCCTGATCGCGGCCCTCGGCTTCGGGTATCTGTCCGGGTGGTTCGACGGCGGCGGGGACGACGAGGTCGCCCAGACCACGGTGCCGGCGGTGGCCGGCATGGACGAACAGACCGCGACCCGAGCGCTCGACAACGAACAGCTGCAGGTCGGCGACGTGGTCGAGGAGGCCAATGCCGATGTCGAGGCCGGACAGGTGATCCGCAGCGAGCCCGGCGAGGGCGAGACGGTCGACGAAGGCTCGGCCGTCGATCTGGTCATCAGCACCGGACCCGAACAGGTCGAGGTGCCCAATCTGCGCGACTACGATGCCGACTCGGCCGAGAAGCTCCTCACCGATGCCGGATTCCAGGTCCAACGCCAGGAGAACGACAACGAGGCCGCCGCGGGCACCGTCCTGAACACCAATCCGCCGGCCGGCACCTCGCTGCCCAAGGGCAGCACGGTGACGCTGATCATCTCGCGCGGTCAGGTCTCGGTGCCGAATGTCGTCGGTCAGGATCGCGACGAGGCCCAGAAGACCCTGGAGGACGCCGGCTTCGAGGTCAGCGTCACCGAGGACGCCAATGCCGACGAGCCCAATGGGCAGGTCATCTCGCAGAACCCCGGCACGGGCACCCAGGTCACCCCGGGTACCACCATCACCATCACCGTCTCGACCAATGACGACGACGAGTCACCCTCGCCCTCGCCATCGGGCAGCGCTTCGCCACGCTGAGGATGGACTCACTCGGCCTCGACGACCTGGGCGTGGTCGAGGCTGAGTGAGCCCTCATAGGCGGGGGCGAGCAGTGACTCGACCGTGCTGCGGTCGTAGCCGAGCTGGTAGCGCGCGGCCCAGTCACGATAGGTCGTGACCTCCGGCGACTCGGAGAGGGCGACGGACATCTCGCCGGCATCGCCGATCGCCTCGATCACATAGGGCGGCGAGTAGGGCACACCGTCGAGCACCACGGTATTGCCGACGCATTTGATGCCCGTGGTCGAGATGAGTCGCTGCCCCTGCAGGGTGATCGCCTCGGCGCCCCCGGCCCAGAGGGCATTGACGAAGGCCTGGATGTCCTGCTGGTGGACCACCAGGAAATTCGGGTCCACCCCTTCAGGGGCGATCTCACGCGGCGCATCGGTCAGGGTGATCCGCACCCCCGCTCCGGAACGCTCGGAGAATCCGCTGACGGGCTCCAGCTCGCGGACCCGCTCACGGGCCTCGTCCAGTCCCGAGGAACTGGCGGCCTGCTCAGTGAAATGGTCGATCTCGCGCTGCAGCGCGGCGGCATCGGACTGCCGCTTCTCGACGGCCCGCGTGCGATCGGACAGCAGGGTGGAGATGTCGCCGCCGGCCGGGCGCAGGTCCAGTCCGTCGGAGGTGACATTGGCCGCGACGAAGGCGTAGCCGCACACCACGCTCACCCCGAGCACCGCGAGATGCCAGCCGCGCCGGACGCGCCGATCGCGCCCGGACTCCTCATGCCTCGCCACGCGCACTAGGCTAGTGCAGAACGCCGAACCGGCCGCCTGGCCGCCGAACCCATCGGAGTACGATCGTGCCCCTTCGCAAGAAGAACGAGTCCACCGGACCGAAGCCGCAGAAGATCGGCAATCGCTGGGCCGCACCCGCGATGGTCGTCTGCGCCGTCATCGGCCTGCTGTGGATCGTCGTGTTCTACACGATCAGCTCGACCGACATCACGATCCCCTGGTACTCCGATCTGGGCCAGTGGAACCTGGCGATCGGCATGGGCTTCATCGTCGCGGCCTTCGGGTTCGCGATGAAGTGGGAGTAGTCCCGCCCCGCCTACTCGACCGACGCGCCGAGCGTCGGGCCGGTGGAGAGATCCATCGTGGCCCGATGCCCGGCGCGTTCGTCATTCCCGTGGATCACGTTGTCCACGGCTGGGGGTAACCGTGTGAATAACACCCGTGTAACTCTCCACATGTGTGCACACACCTGTGGATAACTACACCGATGTCATTCCGGGGACGAGAGGGGAGCGCACGTCCCGCCGCGTGGCGGTCGACCGAGGGTCAGAGACCGAGGAAGGCGCTGGTGAGCTCGAGGGAGCGCAGGGTCGTGGCGCCGACGATGAGAATCCACAGGGCCGCGAAGATCAGGGTCTGCCAGAGCCTGCGATTCTCCCGCGGGGCGTAGGCGAAGACCAGTCCCAGCAGCACGCCGGTCACGAAACCGCCCAGATGCCCCTGCCAGCTGATCCCCGGCTGCAGGCTGATGACCGCGTTGATGCCGAGCAGCACCAGCATCCCGGTGACGTTCTGCCGCTGTCGGATGAGGAAGACCAGGGCGAGCCCGAACATCCCGAACACCGCACCCGAGGCGCCGACGGTCGCTCCGGCGGGCGCCGACAGCCAGTAGACGAAGACCGAGGAGGCGACCGCGAGGGTCAGATAGGTGAGGACGAAGCGCACCCGACCGAGGATCTGCTCGATGAACGGCCCGAAGAGGTACAGGGCGAACATGTTGAAGCCCAGATGCAGCCAGGACGAGTGCAGGAAGGCCGCGGTCAGCAGCCGCCAGTACTCGTCGAAGAAGGCGACCCGCACTCCGGACATCGCCCCCTCCTGGCTCAGCTGGCTCGACCAGCCGCCGGTCAGGAAGACGATGAGATGGATCGCGACGTTGATGCCGATGATGGTCAGCGTCACCGCGCTGGTGTTCAGCGAGATGGCCCCGCCGGCCGCCGTGCGCGGCTGCCGGACGGACGCGCGGCCCTCAGCGACGCACTCCGGACACTGGAATCCGACGGAGGCCTCGCGCATGTCCTCCGGGCAGATGTGCCGGTCGCACCGCTGGCAGCGGATATACGCCTCACGGTCCGGGTGCCGATAGCAGCGGGGCGCGCCGCCGGGCTCTGTCACGCCGCCGCCCGGTGGCGGGCTCGCCGCACGCCCACGAGGGGAGCCGAGCCCTGGCCCCGGGAGCGAGAAGGAGCGGGCGACATCACGATGCCGCCCGCTCCACTCTCGCTTCGCCCGGTCACGACCGGTTGATGCTCACCGATTCGATGACGACCGGCTCGGCCGGTCGATCGAAACGATCGGTCGGGGTGGTGGCGATCGCGTCCACGACGGCGCGGCTGTCATCCCCCGAGACCTCGCCGAAGATCGTGTGACGACGGTTCAGGTGCGGCTGAGCGCCGACAGTGATGAAGAACTGCGAGCCGTTAGTGCCCGGCCCGGCATTGGCCATCGCGAGCAGGTACGGACGGTCGAACTGGAGATCCGGGTGGAACTCGTCGGCGAACTCGTAGCCGGGGCCGCCGGTGCCATTGCCCAGCGGGTCGCCGCCCTGGATCATGAAACCGTCGATGACCCGGTGGAAGACGACATCGGCGTACAGGGGCTTGGTGGTGACCTGCTGCGTCTCGGGGTCCAGCCATTCCTTGCCGCCCTCGGCGAGGCCGACGAAGTTCTGTACCGTGACCGGTGCCTGGTGCTCGAAGAGATCGACGACGATATCGCCACGGTTGGTGTGCAGGGTCGCGCTGAGGGGCACTGCTGGTCCTTCTTTCGGGGGGCTTTCTCCTATCTTCCCACGAGCCGACAAGGATGGCGGCTACGGTGGTGGGCATGTCTGCACGTCGTCTCCTCGTCATCGGGGCACTGGCCGCCGCCGCCGTGGTCGTCTACCGCAAGGTCACCGCCGACAAGGGCGGTTCCCTCGACCCCTCGTCCGCCGCGGCCGGCCTGCGGTGAGCGTCGAGCTCACCCGCGAGGGAGGGATCGCGACCCTCACCTTCAGCGACCCGCCGGTCAACCTGTACTCACTCGATCTGCACGAGCGATTCGATGTCGTGCTCGAGCAGATCGAGGCCGATCTGCCGCGCGTCCTGGTGATCCGCGCCGAGGGCAAACTCGTCTCCGGGGGCGTCGATGTCGCGGAGTTCAACTCCCGCACCAGCAGGGAGAGCACCAAGGAGCTCTACGACCGGATGATCGAGCTGCCTGACCGGGTGGAGGCACTCCCCGTGCCGACGATCTTCGCGTCCCACGCGCTGACCCTCACCTGGGCCTTCGAGGTGGCGCTGGCCTGCGATCTGCTGTTCGCCAGCGAGAAGGCCCGCTTCGGGCTCGTCGAGCGGGTCATCGGCCTGACGCCGACGATGGGCGGAACGCAGCGGCTCGCCGCGCGCGCCGGCATCGCCCGGGCCAAGGAGATCGTCTTCACCGGGGCGCAGTACGACGCCGCCACGATGGAGCGGTGGAATATCGTCAATCGGGTATTGCCCGTCGATGCCTTCGAGGACGAGGTCCGCGCCTTCGCCGCCGGCCTCGCAGAGGGCCCGACGAAGGCCTTCGGCGCCGCCAAGGACATCCTGCGCCAGTACGAGGCCGGGGGAGTGCCGGCGGCGAATGCCGCCACGACGTCGATCGCATCGGCCCTGTTCGAGACCGAGGACCTACAGCACGGCATGGACTCGTTCCTCACCGAGGGCCCCGGCAATGCCACCTTCCACGGCCGCTGACCTCATGCCGGGTCGGGTCACTGCGCGACCATCGCCTCCGGGTCGACCAGCAGATCGATCAGCACGGGGCCTGCGGGCACCGGGGCGAGCCCATCGAGGACCGACCGCAGGCCGTCGAGGTCGGTGACCGTGTGCGCCTCGGCGCCATAGCCCCGGGCCACCTCGGCGAAGCTCGGCCAGGACGTGCGTGCGTAGTCGGTGTCCAGACCCGCCTGCCGCAGAGCGTGGTGCTCCATGCCGTACGACCCGTCGTCGACGATGACGATGAGCAGCGGCAGACGCTCCCGCACCGCGGTGGTGAGCTCGCCGAGCCCCATCATCCCGCCGCCATCGCCCGCGACGACCACCGTGAGTCGATCGGGATGGGCGACCGAGGCGCCCACGCCCGTGGCGATCCCGAGACCGATCGAGGCGAAGTTCAGCGTGTGGACGAAGGACATCGGATGGGCGACCCCGAGACCGCGCCAGGCCGTGTAGACGAAACGCCCGGTGTCGGTGACCACGAGCCGGTCCGCGGGCAGCCGCCGATGCAGCTCCCGCATGGCCGCCGCGGCATCGACGGTCCCCTCGCGTACGGCCGGCCGGTCGATCTCCGGCGGCGGAGGTCTGCCGTCGGACCAGCGAGAATGCTGTACTCCCGCCTCGGCCAGCAGTTCGATCATCGCCCTCGCGACGTCCCCCGCGTCCCCCTGGACAGCGGCCTTCGCGCGGACGTGCCGCCCCAGGGCGTCCTTGTCGAGGTCGACTTGGACGATGCTCCTCCCCGAGGCCAGCGAGCCCTCCGCCATCGTGAAGCGGTTGAGGCTCGCCCCGAACGACACGATGCAGTCGGACCGGAGCAGCAGATCGAGGGTCGCCGGATCGCTCAGCGTGCCGGCGATGCCGAGATCGCCTTCACAGCCCGCGAAGTATTCCCGTCCGAGCAGCGAGGTCGCGACCGGAGCACCCAGCACGGCGGCGAGCTCGAGCAGCGGCTCACGTGCCCCGGACTCCACCGCTCCGCGCCCCGCCAGGACGACCGGCCGGCGCGAGGAGGCGAGGATCCCGACCGCGATGTCGAGCGCATCGCGGTCGATATCGACCGGCTCGGGTCCCCCGGCGGCCGGCACCGGTGTCGGACCCTTCAGCTCCCGGCCGCCGACGCCGAGCGGGACGTCCAGCACCACCGGACCGCTGCCGACGCCGACCTGCTCGATCGCCCGGGCGATCTGCTCGGCGGCACCGTCCTCGGTGACCCGCACATAGCCGGCCCCGGTGAGCTCGGTCGCCGTGCGCAGATCGAAGCGCTGCAGATGCTCGGTGCCCTCCGGGGTGTCGCCGGTGAGCAGCAGCACCCGGCTGCGAGCCCGGGCCGCCTCGGTCAGCGCCGTCAAGGTGTTCGTGAAGCCGGGGCCGTGGGTCACCGAGGCGACACCGATGGTGCCCGTCGTCCGCGTCCACCCGTCGGCCATGCTGACGGCACCGCCTTCGTGCAGCACCGGGACGAACCGGCCGCCGGCCGCCGAGAAGGTCACCACGTGGTCGAGATTGCCGTCGCCCATCAGGCCGAAGACCGTGTCGGCCCCCGCCGACCTCAGCGCGCGGACCAGACCCTCGTAGATCCTCATCTCACCGCGATTCCTTCGAGACCCGCTCGACCTCGGCCGCGATGTCCTCGTTGTAGGCCTCCACGAAGCTGTTGTCCACATATTCGTCGGCGGGGAGCGCCTCGGGCAGCAGATCGTTGTCGGCCAGGAAGGCCGCCGTGACATCGGTGCGGTCCTGCGGCGTATCGCCGAAGCCCGACTGCGCGCTGCCCTCGGGGTCGAACTGCTCCAGGGTGAACTTCAAGATGGCCAGGTCCCGCTCGCGGCCCTCGCCATCGGATCGCGCATTGGGGAACTCGTCGTAGAACATGTCGAGGGCCTCCTCGAGATTGTCCTTGGCCCAGACCTGGGCGACCGCCCCGGCTCGTCCCAGCTTCTCCAGGGCGTCGCTCTTGTTCTCGATCGCATCGCCGCTGGCGTACTGGACGAAGTCGAGCAGCTGGTCGGCCTCGGGGAACACATCGCGGATGACCCGCAGATCGGTGCCGCCGAGCTGGATGGACTGATAGGCGGCGTCCCAGAGATACAGCCCGTCGACCTTGCCCGAGCTGAGGGCGCTCGCCGCCTGCGCGCCGACGCCGACGGCGACGAACTCCACGTCATCGCTGAGCCCCGCCTCGGCCGCCATGGCCTGCGCCTCGGGAAGACGCGAGGAGGACAGCGACGCGACGCCGATGGTGGTGCCCGCGAGATCGTCCGGGGACTCGATGGCGCTGTCGGGGAGCACCGCCAGGCCCGATCCGTACTCGGGGATGATGTTGTAGGTGATGGTGATGTCGACATCCTTGTTGATGGCCGCCATCACCGAGGACGGGTTGCCCTGACCGAGATCGGCCTCGCCGGCCTGGACGAGCTGGATGGCGACCGCCGAGCCCGCCGTGGGCTGGTAGTCCACGTCGATGCCGTAGTCCTCGAACAGCCCGAGGCCCTTCGGGATGGCGTACATGACGGCCTCCTCGCCCGGGTATGGCGCCTCGTGGCCCATGGCGACGACGATGCTCTCGTTCTCACCCTCGCCCGATGAGCCGCCGCAGGCGGGCAGGGCGAGGACGGCCGTCATCGCGACGGCGGTCGAGCAGGTGACTTTGGACAATGCGTTCATGGATCTGACTCCTGAGGGGGACGGGTTTAAGCGCCGCTGGAGACGGCGTGGACCTGGGTCCAGAAGACGACGCGCTTCTGGACCATGACGAGGATGAGATGCAGCAGGAACCCGATGATCGAGAGCAGGATCAGCACCGCGAAGGATCCGGCGATGTCCAGCACCGAGTTGAAGATGAGGATCTGATTGCCGAGTCCGGCGCGTGAGCCCATGAACTCACCGACCACGGCACCGAGCAGGGAGAGCACGATCGCCGCGTCCAGCCCGGCGAAGATGTACGGGAGCGCCGAGGGCAGCTTCACGCGGCGGAAGGCCTCGAAGCGTCCCGCGCCCATCGCGCGGATCATGTCGATCCGCTGGTGATCGGTGTTCTGCAGCCCCTCGATCGTGTTGACGATGACCGGGAAGAAGGCCACCGTCACCGCGACGATCACCTTGCTGGTCATGCCGAAGCCGAACCAGATGACCAGCAGCGGCGCGAGCGCGATCTTGGGCACCGTCTGGAAGGCGACGATGTAGGGATAGACGGCCCGCCGCACCCAGCGGATCTCGGCCACCAGCGCCCCCAGGGTGATGCCGAGGACCGCCGCGATGGCGAAGCCGAGGACCGTCTCGGTGAGGGTGTAGCCGAGATTGGGCAGGAAGGTGCCGTACACGATGCCGTCGTAGAGCTTGACGGCGATGAGCGATGGCGGCGGCAGGACGATCGCCGAGATATCGGCGATCCGCACGACCGCCTCCCAGCCGCCCACCACGACGACGAAGGTCCCGATGACGGCGATCCAGTCACCCGACCCCTTGGTCGAGCGGCGTCGCTTGCGCGGCGCTTCCTCGCGGGTCTGGGCGGCGACGGTGGCAGTGTCGACGGACATCAGTCGATCCCTCCTTTGGCGTTGAGCAGATGGCGGATCTGCGAGGTGAGCTCGGCGAACGCGGGGGTCGCGACATCGTCGAGGGTGCGGCGGCGGGGAAGTTCCACGGTGAAGTCGCCGACGATCCGGCCGGGACGTTCCGACATCACCAGGACGCGGTCGCTGAGATAGACCGCCTCCGGGATGGAGTGCGTGATGAAGAAGACCGTCTTGCGCTGTTCGGCCCAGATGGTCTGCAGATCGTCGTTGAGCTGCTCGCGGGTCAGCGCGTCGAGGGCGCCGAAGGGCTCGTCCATGAGCAGGATCTCCGGGTCCGGCACGAGCGCCCGCACGATGCCGACGCGTTGCTGCATGCCGCCGGACAGCTCGGACGGATAGCGTGACTCGAAGCCGTCGAGGCCCACCATGGAGAGCAGTTCGCGGGCTCGCTCCCGGTACTGGTCGACATCGCGCTTCTGCACCCGGATCGGCAGCAGGACGTTGTTGAGGATGGTCAGCCACGGCAACAGCACCGGCTGCTGGAAGACGACGCCGACGTGGGGGGAGGGGCCGCTCAGCGGCGTGCCGCTGAGGGTGACGTCCCCCTTGCTCTGCCGCAGCAGTCCCGCGAGGATCTTGAGCAGGGTGCTCTTGCCGCAGCCGGACGGGCCGACGAGGGAGACGAAGGCCTGCTTCGCGACGTCCAGGTCGATCGGGTCGAGGGCCTGCACGGGCTCGCCGCTCGCCGTGGGGTAGGCGAGGGTCGCCCCGCGGATCGAGATGAGCCGGTCGTCCTCGGACCGGCCGATCTGCGCTGGGTCGGTGGTGGTCACTCTCATAACTCCTCCTTTACGAACAGGGCATCGACCGCGATCGCCCCATCACCATCGGCACACACGAGGACGGGGTTGAGCTCCGCCGCCGCGAGATCTCGTCCACATCGCGCGGCGAGCCGACCGAACCTCTCGACCAGATCGACGAGCGCCGAGCGGTCCTTGGGCGCCGCACCGCGATAGCCCGCCAGCAGGCGCGCCAGCGGCGAGGCGTCGATGAGCTCCTCGATGTCCTGTCGCCCGGCCGGGACCGGGGTGGTCGCCGCCGGGCCGGTCAGTTCCGCCAGCACGCCACCCGGAGCGACCGTGAGCACCAGGCCGACCTGGGGATCCCGCACCACGCCGACGATGCACTCCACGACCTCCGTGTGGACTTGATCTTGGAGCAGGAATCCGTCGATGTCGAGCTCCGGTGCTCGTTCCCGCACCGTCTCGCGCATGCGCGACATCTCGTCCAGCAGCTGCTCTCGGGACTCGATCGAGGTGACGACGCCGCCGACCTCCGTCTTGTGCGAGAGGCCCGCCGCCTCCAGCTTCAGCACCACGGGAGGCGTCAACGAGTCCCACGCCTCGGTCGCCTCGGCGGCCGAGGCGACCACCACCGAGACGGGGGTGGAGACCCCGGCCCCGTCGAGCAGGTCCAGGGCGGGAGCACCGGCGAGGATCGCCCGATCCTCCCAGGGCACGATGCCCTCGTCCTGGTGCTCCTCGAGCGGTGCGGGATGTTCGCGACCGTGCCACTCCAGCCAGGCGGCGATCGCCGCGAGCGAAGGGCGCGCCCCCGACAGCACCGGGACGCCGCTGCGTGTCAGCGTGTCGACGACGATCTCATCGGCGGCGCCATTGGTCAGGCTCAGGGCGAGCACCGGGGCACCCGGATCGGCCGAACACTTGGCGAGGACCTCGGCCTGGTCCCGGTACAGCGACTCCTGTCCGGCCGAGCCCCGCAGGACATTGAGCGCGAGCGCCACGACACCCACCTCGGGATCGGCCTTCAGCAGGTCGAGCGCCTGCATGGCGATGGCGGGGTCCTCCACCGACGCTCCGGTCAGGTCGAGCGGGTTGGCGACCGTGGCGAATCCCGGGAGGGCCGATGCGAGGGCCTCGCGCGAGTCGTCTCCCAGGGTGGCGAGCGGGAGTCCGATGTCCTCGGCGAGGTCCGCGAGCAGTCCGGTGCCGCCGCCGGAGATCGAGGTGATCGCGGCGGTCGGCGCGGAGGGGGTCAGTCCGGCGGAGAAGAGCAGGAGCGTCTCACGGAACTCGTCGAGGTCGCCCACCTGCACCACCTGGCAGCGCCGCAGCAGACCGGCTAGCGCCGATCCCTGTCCGGCGATGGCGCCGGTGTGCGCGAGGGCGGCCTGCTGGCCGAGCGCGGATCTACCCACCGTGAGGGCGACGACCGGCTTACCCATCCGGGCGGCCTCGATGGCCGCGGAGCTGAACTCCTCGACATCGCGCAGTCCCTCGATGAACAGGCCGATGACGCCGACACTCTCGTCGTGGGCCAGCGCCCGCACATAGCGGCCGAGCCCGACGCCCGCCTCATTGCCGGTGGTGATGAGGTGGCTCAATCCGAGGCCGCGGCCCACGGCCGAGTCCGTCACCGAGTGCGTCAGGGCACCGGACTGCATGACGAGGGCGATATTGCCGCGGGTGAAGGGATCGACGATCTGGCCGCTGTAGCCCGCGAAGCCGGTCGTCGCGTTGAGGATGCCGTAGCAGTTCGGGCCGCAGAGCAGGAATCCGGAGCGGGCGAGCAGATCGTCCAGGCGTCGGCGCTGGCCGGCACCGCTGCCGCCCTCGCCGAAGCCGCTGGCGATGAGCGATCCCGCCCGGGTGCCCGCGTCGATGAACTGCTCCAGCACGTCCAGGGACCGGTCGGCATCGAGCGCGATCGCCACGAAGTCGCAGGTCTCCGGCAGCGAGGCGGCATCGGGATACGCCGTCAGCCCGGCGATGGTCGTCTCCCGCGGGTGGACGGGATAGATCCGCGCCGCGGAGCCGAAGCGCTGCAGGTTCTCGATGATCTGCAGTCCGCGGTTGCCGCGGGGTGAGGCGCCGACGACCGCGATGGATGCCGGATCGAGCAGAGCTCGCAGATCGTCCATCATCGCTCTCCATAGGGCGTGTCCCTCGCCCGGAGGAAGGCACCCATGCCGTCCTCGGCGAGGACCGCCATGATCCGCTCCTTCTCGACGACCCCCTGGGATCCGAGCAGGATCGTGTCGATATAGCGGTGGGCGTCCTGGGCGGCCTTGAACCCCTGGATGTCGAGGGTGAGGCGCACGGCGCGCTTGGCGAGGGTGAGCGCGTACATCGGCGCATTGGCCACCCGCTCCGCGAGACGCTGCGCCTCTCGGCCGAGGTCCTCGGGGGCGACCACGTAGTTGACCAGGCCCACCTCGCGGGCACGGGCGGCGTCGAGACGGTCCCCCGTCAGGTAGAGCTCGTTGAATCCCTTGAAGCTCATCAGCCACGGCAGCATGAGCAGCGGCGAGAGAGCGCCGTGCCGGATCTCGGGCTCGGACAGGAAGGCGGTGTCGGCCGCGATGGTGAGGTCGCCGACCATCGCCAGATTGCAGCCACCGGCGATGGCGCCGCCGTTGAGGGCGGTGATGACCGGCTTGTCGCAGTACCAGATGCTGCGGATGACATCGGCATTCCCCTTGGTGTGGTCGTCCCACTCCTGGGTGGTCGCCGGGAGTCCGTCGGCTTCCAGGTCGATGCCCGAGCAGAAGATCCGCGATCCGGCGGCCGTCAGGACGATGACGCGCGTGTCGGCATCGGCCCCGGCGGCGGCGACCGCCGCACCGAGTTCGGCGAAGGTCTGCTGCCGCAGGGCGTTGTGCTTCTCCGGGCGATTGATGGTGATCGTGGTGACGCCGTTCTCGAGGGAGACGGTCAGATCGTCGTAGTGCATGTGTGGTGCTCCGTTCAACAGGGGAGGAAGGGGGTCAGGCGCGACGGCCGTCGTGCTCGTCGGCCGCTCCGACGAGTCCGACGACATTGCCGAAGACCTGTTCACCGCGGCCCATCGCGGCGTGGGCCTGCGGCAGCTGGTCGAAGCGGACGGTCCGGCCGAGGCAGGGGGAGATCTCACCGGCACGGACGAGGTCGTTGTAGGCCCTGGCCTGATCGTCGTTGGTGCCGTGGCTGCCTTGGAAGCGCTTCTGCCGCGTCCAGTGGTAGCGCAGGTCGACCATCGCGTCGTAGCCGCTGGTGCCGGCGCAGATCACGACCATGCCGCCGGGTTCGCAGACGAAGATGCTCGTCGGCACGGTCGCCCCGCCGGGATGCTCGAAGACGATGGCCGGATCCTTGCGCTCGCCGGCGATCTCCCAGATGCGCTTGCCGAACCGGCGCGCCTCGGAGGTCCACTCCTTCTGTCCGGCACGGTCGTCGACCAGCGGGGGGACTCCCCAGTGGCCGAAATCGCCGCGATCGATGTAGCCGATCGCTCCGACCTTCTCCGCATAGCGGCCGCGCTCCTCGTCGGAGACCACCGCGATCGCCTGACCGCCGGCCTGGTTGGCCAGCTGGATCGCCTGGGTGCCCAGGCCTCCCGAGCCGCCCCAGACGAGGACGAGGTCATCGGGCTGGACGGTGTTGCCCTGCCAGCCGTGCAGCATCCGGTAGGCGGTCGTGCCGACGAGGGTCGGTGCGGCCGCCTCGGCCCAGGAGAGGTGGTCGGCCTTGGGCAGCACCTGGTGGGCCTGGACCCGGGCGAACTGGGCGAAGGAGCCGTAGTTGGTGTTGTAGCCCCAGATCTGGGCGCTTCCCGCGATCATCGGATCCTTGCCGGCGGCGATCCACGGGTCCTGGGCGTCCCAGTAGCCGGGGTGGACGATGACCTCGTCTCCGATCTCGATGCCCTCGACCGCGGCACCCACCGCGTAGACGATGCCCGAGGCGTCCGAGCCGCCGATGTGGAAGTCCTCGGGTTCGCCCGCGCGCTGCCGCGCGCCGATGACATCGACCGGGTAGCCGCGAGCGGCCCAGACATTGTTGTAGTTGACCCCGGCGGCCTTGACGCCGATCAGCACCTCATCTGCTCCGAGTCCCGGGACGGGGATCTCGGTCTCGACCTGGAAGGCCTGTTCGGGATCGCCGAATCGGTCCGCCCGCACCACGAGCGCGGTCATCGTGCTGGGGACCTCCCCGGGCTCGGGCAGCTGACCGAGCGGCACGGAGCCGGTGAAGGTCGATACGGGGCTTCGGACGTCGTCCACGGATACTCCTCCATTGCCGCGCACCCTGTGGTGCGCATCACATCATTGAACTGGCAACATCAAAGCACGAGTATCACTGGAAGGAAATGTTATCCGCGTTAATTCTTCACAACAGAACTTTTGATGTTTGACGTGAAACGTTCCGTTAACAGCGACAACATCGGTGTAACGTTCTGCTATGCGATACGTTGAGGGGGACAACCAGCCGCGGCCGCCCTATCTGGTGGAGTCGGCGGAGAACGCGCTGAGGATCCTGCTGTGGCTCCGCAACTCACCGAGGTTGCGAGTCACCGAGGTGAGCGACCGGCTCGGCGTCGCCCGATCCACGGCCCATCGCCTGCTCTCGACGCTGACCTATCTGGGATTCCTTCGCCACGATCCGATCAAGCGGGTCTACCTGCCGGGCGAGGTGCTCGTGGAGATCGCCCTCGCCTCGACCGATCACGAGGATCTCCGGCGCGCCAGCATGCCCTATATCGAGAGGCTCGCGAACGAGCAGGGGTGGACGGTCCACCTGTCGGTCCTCGAAGGCACCGACATCCGCTTCATCGACGGCTGCGAGAGCCCGCGCCCCGTCCGGGTCAGTGTCCGGATCGGGTCGCGCTCGCCGGCGCACAGCACCAGCAGCGGCAAGGTGCTGCTCGCCAGCCTTCCGCCGCACCACCTCGCCACGCTGTACCCCGAGGATCCCCCGAAGGTCACCGAGCACACGATCGCGGACCTCGATGAGCTCGAACAGCAGCTGGTCGAGGTGCGGCGGGCCGGCTACGCCACGAATCTGGGCGAGAACGAGGTGGGACTGCATGCCGCCTCGGTGCCGATCCACCACGACGGGCGGATCGTCGCGGCGATCGCCGCGGCCCGTCCCACGATGGTCGAGGCTCCCCACGACTTCACCGATATCGTCGAGCGCCTGCACGCCACCGCCGCGGCCATCGAGAGCCAGCTCGAACGACAGAACGGGGACGGCGGCCGAGACTGAGGAAGATCAGGCCGAGGGGGCGCGGTCGCGGCGCACACGGTGGGTGGTGCGGCGCTCCGACCAGAAGGAGACGAGCGGGATGCAGGCGAGCAACAGCACGCTGACCATGTAGAGCCAGCTCCATCTCTGCCGCAGGGTCAGCTTGGCCACCAGCACCACGAGCACGATGAACAGCAGCCCGTGCAGCTGGTCGATGACCAGGAAGACACCGGCGTTGTCGTGGAAGAAGCCGTGGTCGGTGGCGAGCTTGCCGAGGAAGCCCGCCATCACGAGGATCAGGTTGATGCCGACGATCGTGGCCATCACCTGATAGGCCCGGAGGAGCCCGTCCTTCTGCGACACGGTCGTCTGCGGCTCGGAAGTCACGTCGTCAGCGTATCGCCGCGGTCCAATGCGGCTCGCGCGGTCTCGACCGATTCGCGGCCCATCCGCCACCACATGAACACCACGAAGCCGCCGAACACCCACCACTGCAATCCATAGCCGAGATTGCGGCCGCCGGCCGTCCAGGAGACCTCCGGCTCGGGGATGTCCGGTGCGGCGAATCCGGCCGGGACGATCGTCTCGTCCTCGCCGAGGGCGTAGCCGGACCACAGGTCATAGGGCAGCTCGTTGATGAGCGCCGGCACGCGCACCGAGCCGATCGTGCGGGTCTCGGGGTCGAAACGGCCCGCGGGGGTGTCGCTGGGCTGGAGGACGCCGTCGAAGGTCACCGTGCCCAGGGGGACCTCGGGGAAGGAGTCCGGCTCATCGGCCGTCCAGCCGCGCACCACCAGGAGGGCCGAGCCGTCCACCATGACCGGAGCGAGGAGCCAGCTGCCCTCGCCCTCACCGGCCTGCTCCTGACCAGTGACCCAGATCTGCTCCTCGGCAGGACGGAACTCGCCCGTGACGGTCACCGGTCGGCGCTGCTGCACCGAGGTGAAGACGTCATCGGGCCCCCAGACCTCGTCGAGGGGTGCGGTGGGCACCTCCTGGACATCGGCCCGCTGCTCGGACTGCCGGGCGTCGTACACCCCCAGCTGCCACGACCCGGCGACCACGCACACCGCGATCGCGAGGATCGCGAAGGCGTGCAGCCCGATCATCGACGGCCGGAACCACAGCCGCCAGGTGGAGAGAGGGCGTTCGCCGGTCAAGGTCAGGCCGTGAAGGGCTTGACGCCGGGGTACAGCGGGAACCGATCGGCGAGGGCCGCGGTGCGCTTGCGGAGCGCCTCGACGTCGATCTCACCAGGCTGCAGGGCCGCGGCGATGACATCGGCGACCTCGCGGAACTCCTCGGCGGCGAAGCCGCGGGTGGCCAGCGCCGGGGTGCCGATCCGCAGACCCGAGGTCACCATCGGCGGCCGCGGGTCGTGGGGCACAGCATTGCGGTTCACGGTGATGCCGACCGAGTCGAGCCGGTCCTCGGCCTGCTGGCCGTCGAGCTCGGAGTCGCGCAGATCCACGAGCACGAGGTGCACATCGGTACCGCCGCTCAGCACCTGGATGCCGGCGGCCTTGGCGTCATCGGCCAGCAGCCGGTCGGCGAGGATCTTGGCGCCCTCGAGGGTGCGCTGCTGGCGGTCGGCGAAGCCCGGCTCGAGGGCCATCTTGAAGGCCACGGCCTTGGCTGCGATCACATGCTCCAGGGGGCCGCCCTGCTGGCCCGGGAACACCGCCGAGCGCATCTTCTTGGCGACCTCCTCGTCATTGGTGAGGATCGCGCCGCCGCGCGGACCGCCGAGGGTCTTGTGGGTGGTCGTGGTCACCAGATGCGCGTGGGGGAGCGGGCTGGGGTGCAGGCCGGCCGCCACGAGACCGGCGAAGTGGGCCATGTCGACCCACAGCTTGGCGCCGACCTCGTCCGCGATCGCCCGGAAGGCGGCGAAGTCGAGCTGGCGCGGGTAGGCGGACCAACCCGCGATGATGACCTTGGGGCGGTGCTCCAGCGCGAGCGAGCGGACCTCGTCCATGTCGACCAGGCCGGTCTCGGGCACCACGTGGTACGGGATGACGTTGTAGAGACGACCCGAGAAGTTGAGCTTCATGCCGTGGGTGAGGTGACCGCCGTTGGCGAGGTCGAGGCCGAGGATGGTGTCGCCCGCGGAGGCGATGGCGTGCAGCGCCGCCGCATTGGCGCTGGCGCCCGAGTGCGGCTGCACATTGGCGTACCGGGCGTCGAAGAGCTGCTTGAGCCGGTCGATCGCGATCTGCTCGACCTGGTCGACGAACTCGCAACCGCCGTAGTACCGCTTGCCGGGGTAACCCTCGGCGTACTTGTTGGTGAGCACGCTGCCCTGCGCCTCGAGGGCGGCGACGGGCGCGAAGTTCTCCGAGGCGATCATCTCCAGGGTGCTCTGCTGGCGGTTCAGCTCGGCATCCAGGAGCGAGGCGATCTCGGGATCGAAGTCGACGAGGTGCGCGTCATGGCTCATGCCGACAAGAGTATCCGCCGCCGACGAAGCCACGGACTCCAACCTCGTCTCAGATGCCGTGCTGCTGGGCGAAGACGACGACCTGGGCGCGGCGTTCGAGCCCGAGCTTGGCGAGGATGGTCGAGACGTAGTTCTTGACCGTCTTCTCCGAGAGCACCATCGCCTCGGCGATCTCCCGATTCGACAGGCCCTCGCGCAGATGGCCGAAGACCCGCCGCTCCTGGTCGCTGAGCCCGGCGAGGGGGTCGGCGGGGGCCGAGCGCAGGCGCTCGAGGACCGCATGGGTCACGGCCGGATCCAGCAGGGACTGACCGGCGGCGACGCGGCGCACCGCGTCGATCAGGTCGGTGCCGCGCACCTGCTTGAGCAGGAAGCCCGCCGCACCGGCGCCGATGGCCTCGAATAGCGCATCGTCGTCCTCATATGAGGTGAGGATCAGCACCGCCACCTCACGATGACGCCGCCGCACCTCACGGCAGACGTCGATGCCCGATCCATCCGGGAGGCGTGCGTCCAGCACCGCGACATCGGGCATCAGGGCAGGGATACGGGCGATGGCATCGGCCGCTGTGCCCGCCTCGCCGACCACGACCAGGTCCTGCTCGTCCTCGAGTAGATCGCGGATGCCTCGGCGCACCACCTCGTGATCGTCCAGCAGGAAGATCCGCGTCGTCGCCACGTTCTCCAACCTAGGCCATCGCCGGGTCCATCCCGAGGATCGCCACTTCCTGGGCGGCGACCCACGCGCCTCTCACGGGGCGGAAGGGGTGCGTCACCCACCGCCCCTCGGAACGAGGGGGACCCGCCAGATCAACTGGGTGCCGCCGTGGGCCAGCGGCGTCACCGCCACCGAACCGCCTCGGGCGTGGGCACGCTCGCGCAGATTGCGCAACCCGCTGTCGCGGCGCGGGTGGACCGCGATCCCGCGGCCGTCATCGGTCACCCGCACACTGAGATCGTCGTCCACCCGGACCACGACGCTCACCCGCTCGGCCCGCGCGTGGCGGGCCACATTCGTCAGCCCCTCCCGGACGACCGCGAGGACGTGCTGGCCGAGGGCCGGGTCAAGCAGCTCGAGATCCCCGTCGATCTCGACCTCCGGGGGATGCTCGAGGGCCTCGGCGGCCGCATCGACGACGCGCCGGATCGCGCTGTCGAGGTCCGTGCGATCGCCGAGCTCGAAGATGGTGCGGCGGATCTCCCGGATCGTCCCGTCGATCTCCTCGATGGCCTCCGCGACCCGCTCGCTCGCGGTCGGATCCTCGATCCGCCGGGAGGAACGGTCCAATGACAGTCCGGTCGCGAAGAGCCGCTGGATGACGACATCGTGCAGGTCGCGGGCGATGCGATCGCGGTCGGCGTAGACCGCGAGCTGCGCGTGCTCCTCGCGGGCGGCCAGGAGCGCCCCGTAGAGCCGGGCATTGGCGATCGCCACGCCCGCCGCCGCCGCGAGCGCCACCACGAGGCGCTCATCGAGGTCGTCGAAGCCCTCCGACTTCTCCGCGAGGTAGAGATTCCCGTACACCGCCTCACCGAGGTGGATCGGGACACCGAGGAAGCTGCCCATCGGGGGATGGTCCGGCGGCACGCCGACCGACGCCGGATGGTCGCGCAGATCGGCGAGCCGGAGCGGATGGGGGTGGTCGATGAGATGGCCGAGCAGACCGCGTCCCTCGGGGAGGGCGCCGATCCGCGCCCGAGTCTCCTCATCGATGCCGTAGGTGGTGAAGGAGGCGAGACGATGCCGGCCGGGATCGGGGTCGATCACGCCCAAGGCCCCGTACCGGGCGCCGGTCACCTCGCAGGCCCGCTGCACGATCGAGGCGATCAGCTCGTCCAGATCGCGGCCCGCCGACAGATCGGTCACGGCCGCGAGGACCTGCTCCCATCGCCCTTCGTCCACGCCCTCACCCTAGGCGCTGTGGGCTGATCGGAGGTCCCGATGGGGCCGGGACTTTGGTCCTGAGCGGACGCATCTCTCGGCCCTGTCGACAGGCGTCCGGGCGGAGGAGAGTGGAGGTGTCAGAACGAAAGGACACATCATGAGCACCACGATCGTCGTCGGTATCGACGGAAGCGCCGCCGCGGCGGCCGCCCTGCGCTGGGCCGCCGCCGAGGCGGATCTGCGGGGCGCGGAGCTGCACATGGTCCACAGCTGGCAGATCGACGCCGCCGAGGCGATGGGCGGCTATGCGATCCCCTGGCTGGCGATGGAGAACGATGCCCGGGCCAATGCCCAGCAGTGGGTCGAGGAGGTCATCGGACCCCTCGATCAGGCGGACAGCCCGCGCAAGCTGTCGGTGGTCAGCGGGATGCCCGGCCCCGTCCTCGTCGAGGCCTCCCGCGAGGCCTCCCTCCTCGTCGTCGGCACGCAGGTGCACAAGGGCCTGAGCCGCGTCTTCCAAGGGTCCGTGAGCCACTACTGCCTCACGCACTCCACCACCATCGTCGTCGCCGTCCCGGCGCCCGCCGAGTAGATCACCTGAGGAAAGGAAAGGCGATCACCATGAGCACCACCTACCACCACGATGTCCCGTCCTCCGCGGACACCACCACGGCCACGCGCCCGGTTCACGTCCTCCTCGGACTCGCACGACTCGGCATGGGGTGGACCTTCCTCTGGGCCTTCCTCGACAAGACCTTCGGTCTCGGCTTCTCCACCGAACGGGCGGATTCCTGGATCAACGGCGGCAGTCCGACCGCCGGCTACCTGGGGCACGCCACGACCGGGCCGCTCGCCGACTTCTACCAGAGCCTCGGCGGCCAGGCCTGGGTCGACTGGCTGTTCATGATCGGCCTGCTGGGCATCGGGCTGGCGCTCATGCTCGGGATCGGCGTCAACATCGCGGCCGTCTCCGGCGCCCTGATGCTGGTCCTGATGTGGTCGGCGACTCTGTGGCCCGCGACCAACCCGTTCATGGACGAACACCTCATCGAGGCGCTGCTGCTGGGCATCCTCGCCCTCACCGCCTCGGGACGGTATCTCGGACTCGGCAGGACCTGGGAGCGACTGCCGATCGTCGCCAAGAATCGTTGGCTCGTCTGACGATCCCCGCAGCGGGCCCGGTACACCACCGGGGCCGCTGTCCTGTACCGCCGCGAACCGGCCCGGGGTCATGAGAATCGGCCTATGCTCGATCCATGGACCCGTTGCGCACCGCACGGACCCGCCTCGGCGGGGCGATCTTCGCGCGGGTGGCCGGGCCCGAGGGTGCCGGCCGGCGCGAGCGCATCCATGGCGCCGAGGGTCCCCGACGCTTCACCTCCACGGACCCGATCTGCCAGGTCCACGGCGATGCCTCGATGTTCGTCGGCGGCATCCGCGCGCTGCTCCTGCAATCCCTGCACCCCCTGGCGATGGCCGCGGTCGATCAGCATTCGGGGTTCCGCGGCGACCCGTGGGGGCGCCTGCAGCGCACCAGCACCTTCCTGGCCGAGACCACCTTCGGCACCATCGACGACGCCGACCGCGCGATCGCGATCGTCCGTGCCGTGCATCGGCGCATCGGCGGTGTCGCTCCCGATGGTCGCGCCTATGCCGCGAGCGATCCCGAACTCCTGAGGTGGGTGCACGTCGCCGAGGTGGACTCCTTCCTGCAGGCTCACGATCGGTACGGCGCCGTCAGCCTCACCGATGACGAGCGTGACCGGTATGTGGCACAGGCCGCCGTGACGGGGGAGGCGCTCGGGGCAACCGAGGTGCCGCGATCGGTGAAGGAGCTCGACGAGACGCTCGCCGCCTATCGCCCGGACCTCGCCTCGACGCCGGCCGCCCGCGCCGCCGCGCGCTTCCTCCTGGTCCATCCGCCCGTTCCGCTGACCTTGCGCGGACCCTACGGTGCGCTGGCCGCGGCAGCCGTGGGACTGCTTCCTCGCTGGGCCCGCTGGCCGCTGCGGGTCCCGTGGCTGCCCGTCACCGAGAGCACCGTCGTGCGTGCGACGGGTATCGTCGCCACCTCGACCATCCGTTGGGCGATGACACCGCCCGATATCATCACGGGCCCCGAGCCGGACGCGTCGTTCGAGGCAGAATCCGCCTCGACGTGAGGAATGGCCCGGGGCGCGACACAATGGTGGTCTTCCCGTATCGCATAAGGAGTGAAGGACTGTGAAGAAGCTGACCTTGCTGGCGGCAGCCGCCGTCGGCTACGTGCTGGGCACGAAGGCCGGGCGGGAGCGCTACGAGCAGATCAAGGCGCAAGCCGACAAGCTCTGGAACTCCGAGCCGGTGCAGAGCACGGTCGACACCGTGCAGCACAAGGCGGCCGATGTCGCCGCCGAGGCCGGACACAAGGCGGCCGATGTCGCGAGCGATGTCACCGACAAGGTGTCCGAGGCGGCCACGGAGGCCGCGAGCGCCATGACCGCCAAGGTGAAGAGCGCCGCCGACTTCGCTGCCGAGGAAGAGTCCGATGCCAGCGCCGCGAAGGCGAACGAGGCATGGAACCGCTCCGACGACCTGGCCGCCGAGTCGCAGCGGCTGAACGACCGCGCGGACGCGACCGAGGCCTTCGGCGACGAGACCGACGATGCCGCCCGCCAGGAGTCGAACGAGGCCCAGACCCTCGCCGACGATCTCGCCGCGGCGGCCCAGGCCCTCGACGACCGTGCCGATGCCACGGCCGCGTACACCCGCGACGCGATCGACGAGCAGCTCGAGGAGACGATCTCCGACGAGCCGCGCCCCGGCTCGACCTCCTGACCGACGCTGACGACGACGACGCCGCTCCCATCTGGGACGGCGGCGCCGTCGTATCGGTACGCTCCCTGCATGCGTGAGGAGACCCGCACCCCGGTGGTCGCCGGTCTCGTCACGGCCGCGGTCGGTTTCACCAGCTCCTTCGCCGTGGTGCTCGCGGGTCTCGCCGCCGTCGGTGCGTCGCCCGCCCAGGCGGCGTCCGGTCTGCTGGCGCTGTGTATCGCGCAGGGGCTCAGTGCGATCGTGCTCGCGCGTCGTTACCGGATCCCGGTGACGATCGCCTGGTCCACGCCGGGAGCCGCGCTGCTGGCCTCGACCGGCGCGGTGGCCGGCGGCTGGGCGGCCGCGGTCGGCGCCTTCCTCGTCGTGGGCCTCCTCATCATCGCCACCGCCGCCTTCCGGCCGCTGGCCGATCTCGTGCGGGCGATTCCGGGATCCATCGCGCAGGCGATGCTCGCGGGGGTGCTCGTTCCCCTGTGTCTGGTGCCGGTCACGGCATCGGCGGCCGACCCCTGGCTCGTCGGTCCGGTCGTCCTCGTCTGGCTCGCTCTGGCGATGCTCGCTCCCCGCTGGGCGGCTCCGGCGGCGCTGGTGACCGCGGTCGCGCTCGCCGTCGTGTTCGCGGACGAACCCCTCGAGGGCTCGCTGCTGCCGTCCGTGAGTTGGACGACCCCCGCCTTCTCCACCGAGGCCCTCATCGGCATCGCGGTTCCGCTGTATCTGGTCACGATGGCGGCCCAGAACGTGCCCGGGGCCGCCGTGCTCACGAGTTTCGGCTACCGCCCTCCCTGGCGGGCGAGTCTCGTCGTCACCGGGCTCGGCACGGTCGCCGGTGCACCGGCCGGCGGGCACGCGATCAATCTCGCCGCGATCAGCGCGGCGCTCTCGGCATCGCCGGAGGCGGGTCGTGACCCGTCACGGCGATGGATCGCTGCGGTGACGATGGGGGTGGCCTATCTCGTCATCGCGCCATTCGCCGCGCTACTGACCGCGGTGGTGATCGCGGCTCCCGCCGATCTCGTCGCGGCCGCCGCCGGACTGGCCCTCCTCACCACCTTGGCCGGCTCCCTGCGCGCGGCGCTGACCGCCGACGACCGGGTGGAGCCGGCGATCATCACCTTCCTGGTGGCCGCCTCGGGCCTCAGCGTCGCGGGGGTCGGCTCGGCCTTCTGGGCGCTGGTCGCCGGGATCCTGGTACACGGGGCGCTGCGGCTGCGTCGGTGATCTGCCGCCCGGGCTCGAGCAGCCCTCGCCTCAGCCCGGGGCCGGGTCCTCGGTCTCAGTGCGCTTCCTCGTCGAAGCCGTCGTGGAGCAGCGCGTCCTCGAGCTCCTCCTCCGAATGCACCGGGATCGTCAGGGCGCAGAGGGTCGCGACGGCGAAGGCCCCGGCGAGGGCGAGGAACCCGACGGTGTAGCCGGCCTCGACGGGCAGTCCCTCCGGGGTCGCGTGGGCGGTGACGATGCCCCCCATGACGGCCGACCCGATGGCACCACCGATGGTGCGGATATTCGCATTCATCCCCGAGGCGATGCCGGTCTGATCCGCCGGCACCGCACCGACGATCAGCGCCGCGAGGCAGGCGAAGGCCAGGCCGATGCCGAGACCGGCGAGACCATTGGCGACCAGCATCTGCCAGCGCTCGCCGTGCCAGAGCGCCTGCATGAGCAGGCCCGCGCAGGCGATGGCCGAGCCGCCGGCCACCACGGCCTTGGGACCGATCCGATCGGCGATCCGGGAGGCCACGACACCGGCGACGAAGGTCATCACCGCGGCGGGGAGCATCAGGAGGCCGGACTCGGTGACACTCGCTCCGAAGCCGTATCCCGCCGAGGGAGGTGTCTGGTTGAACTGGGGGGTGAAGCCGAAGCTGGCGTACATGCCCACGCCGACGAGCAGGGCGACCAGGTTCGTGGTCCACACCGCCGTGCGGCGCATCATCCGCATGTCGACGAGCGGTACCCGCACCCGCGTCTCCGTCAGCACCCAGCACAGCCCCAGGACGATCGCGCCGGCGAACAGCGAGATGACGGTCACCGAGGACCAGCCCCACTGGCCGCCCTGACTGACCGCGAGGAGCAGGCAGACGAGCCATCCCGACAACAGCACCGCCGAGACGAGGCTGACTCGACCCGGGCGGCGGATCGGGGACGGCGGCACGACGACGACCGCGATGAGGGCGGTCACGCCGGTCACCGCGCACGGCAGCCAGAACAGCCAGGCGTAGCCGAGGTAGTCGACGAGCGGCCCCGCGACGACGATCCCGATCCCCATGCCGACGGCCATCAGCGAGGAGGTCACGCTGATAGCTCCGGCGACCTTCTTCTCGGGGAACTCGTCGCGGATGATGCCGAAGGAGATCGGCAGGACACCGCCGCCGATGCCCTGGATGACGCGGGCGGCGATCATCACCCCGATGCTCGGGGCGAGCGCCGCGACGAGCGATCCCAGGGCCAGCGCCCCGATGGAGAACACCAGCATCTTCTCCTTGCCGAGGGCGTCGCCCAGGCGACCCACGATCGGCGTCGCCACAGAGGCGGAGAGGAGATAGGCCGTGAGCACCCACGTCGACGTCGCCTGGGTGGTCGAGAAGTGGTCCTGGATCTGCGCGATGACGGGGATGGTCATCGACTGCACGAGGGAGAAGGAGACCGTCGCCGCCGCGAGGACCGCGAAGGTGACCCGGTAGGTGGTGCGGTCCGACCTAGGTGCTGAGCTTCGACGGACCACGGAAGTCAAGGTTACCGGGCGGTCACGGGGCCGGATCGTTCGCACCCGCACGGCGGCCGGAGATGGGATCATCGAGACATGTCGTCAGGGGGAGAGTCGAGAGCCCATCGGGGCTTCCGAATCGCGTTGCGCATCCTGGCAGGCGTGGTGGCGGGAGTCTGCGGCCTCGCCTTCGTGGTGCTGGCGTTGCTGGTGTTGAGCAGCCTCTTCGGGCCGCCGTCACGGGATCCCCATGGCTACGCGATCATCTTCGGAACGATCATGGCGATCCCGGCGGGGGTGCTGGCGGCGGCCTTCGCCCCCTTCGCCTTCGCCTCGCACCAGCGCGGGCGAGTCGCCCGGATCTCGACCTGGACCGTCGTGGCGGTCCTCGCCGCCTTCTTCGCGATCCTGTTCCTCGCCTGACGTGCCGTCCCGGGCCGTCAGGAGTCGAGGGCGAGATCTACTGCGGCATGGATATGGATGCTGGTCGTCGGGAAGACCGGCACGGGACTGTCCTCGGCTGAGATGAGCAGTTCGATCTCCGTGCAGCCGAGGACGATGCCCTCGGCTCCCGATGCTGTGAGCCTCTCGATGACGGCGCCATAGGCGGCGCGCGACTCGGGCCGGATGACACCCCGGACGAGCTCCTCGTAGATGATCCGATGAACGCACTCTCGGTCGCCGGCATCGGGGACGATCACCTCGAGGCCCGCGAGTGCGAGACGTTCACGGTAGAAGTCCTGCTCCATCGTGAATCGTGTGCCGAGCAGACCGACGGTGCTGAGCGAGGAACCGTCGATCGCCTGGGCGGTCGCATCGGCGATGTGGATGAAGGGGATCGAGACAGCCGCCTCGATCTGCTCGGCGACCTTGTGCATGGTGTTGGTGCACAGGATCAGGAGGTCGGCCCCCGCGTGTTCGACAGCTCGAGCACGGGAGGCCAGGAGATCGCCGGCCTGCTCCCAGCGGCCCGCTGACTGCAGCTCTTCGATATCGGCGAAGTCTGCCGAGTCCAGCAGTACCCGGGCCGAGTGGGTGCCGCCGAGTCTCTCGCGCACGATCTCATTGGCCATCCGGTAGTACTCGGCTGAGGATTCCCAGCTCATCCCACCCAGCATCCCGATGACACGCATGTCCATATTCTCCCGTGATCGGAGGAGATCGCCAGCGCGGAGGGCGCCGAGATCCGCGCCCCAGCGTGCTTCAGGAGACCCGAATGGATCGATCCTGAGCCTCAACCGACCGGTGGGGAGTTGCTGCGCGGTCAGATCCGGTGGCTTCGGCCCAGAGGCGGTCGAGGGAGATCTCGAGCACCTCCGCGATCATGGCGATCGTGGGAAAGGACGGCGTGCCGACACGGCCCGACTCGATCTTCCGCAAGGTCTCCGGTGAGACTCCGGCCTCCAGAGCGATATCGAGCATGCTCCGGTCTCCTCGTGCGCGCCGCAACAGCGCACCCAAGCGTTCTCCTCGCTCGATCTCCGCGGGGGTGAGAGGCAACCTGACCATGGTCGCCATGATAATACCGGTATAGTTTTACCGGTATAGTTATTGTTCCCGCGACGATGGTGCTGAGTTGATCGAGATCCTGAACCGCTCCCAGCTGGAGCGCGCGCATGTGACGGGACGCCTGGTGGGCGACATCCTGCACACCCTCAAGAAGCGATGCCGCCCTGGTACCAACCTCGTCGAGGTCGATCAGTGGGCGAAGGCGCTGATCCACGATGCTGGAGCCACGTCCTGTTACGTGGACTACGCACCCTCGTTCGGCCGAGGACCCTTCGGGCACTACATCTGCACGGCGGTCAATGACGCGGTGCTCCATGGAATGCCCCGCGACTATCGACTCGCGGACGGCGACCTGCTCACACTCGATCTCGCGGTGGTCAAGAACGGCATCGCCGCCGACGCCGCGATCAGCTTCATCATCGGTCGTCGTCGCGACCCCGACGACCTCGCGATGATCGACGCGACGGAGCGAGCGCTCGCCGCGGCGATCAGCATCGCCGCCCCGGGTGTGCGTCTCGGCGATCTGTCGCACGCCATCGAACAGGTGCTCACCGGCGCCGGTTACTCGATCAACGGAGAGTTCGGCGGTCACGGGATCGGCTCGACCATGCATCAAGATCCGCATGTGGCGAATGCCGGACGGCCCGGCCGTGGCTACAAGCTCCGGTCCGGCCTGCTCCTTGCCCTCGAGCCGTGGGTGATGGCCGACACCGACAGGCTCATCGTCGACTCCGACGGATGGACGCTTCGCAGCGCGACGGGTGCCAGAACAGCGCACAGTGAGCACACGATCGCCATCACCGACGAGGGCGCCGACGTCCTGACCCTTCCTTCGCCGGAGGCCTGACGGGATGCTTCGTCCCGGTTCAGGGGCCCTGTTCGATCAGCCTCTTGAGCGTGTCGAGATCCCGCTCCACCGCCGCCACATCACGGTCGAAGTCGTCATCGGAGAGGTCCAGCTGGCGGATCGTGAAGACGATCTCCGCGCCGTCCGGATGTCTGAGGATCCTGACGGGGTTGTTCACCACCTCGCCGGAGGGCAGCGCGACATCGTGGTCGATGATTCCGAAGTCATTGTGCGGGACGAAGGTGACCTTCACCGTACCCATCGGCGAGTCCACGACAAGACCGTCCGGCTGGGTGACGACCGCGCTCTGCGCGAGGCCGGCGGCCCACTGGGGCAGATGGTCCGGATCGGCCGCGAACGCATAGACCGTCTCGGGTGCCGCCGCGATCACGCGACTCACATGTCTGCTTTCCATACACCGAGTCTGGCGGCCCTCACCGACAGAACTCCCGAAGGCAGTGCCGGTTTCTGTGTCGACCTACGAGGCATCCTCGACATCCTGCGGTGAGCGTCGCGTGCTGAGCGACATTCTCGGACCCCAATACGCGCGTCATCGGAGCACGACCACCCGCCCCAGTAGCGCTCGCATCGGTGCGCGCCGATGCCCCGATCGATTCCCCGCCTCACACCATGCGATCTGAGCGTCCAGGATGTCGATGGCCTGCGCCGTTGGCACCGGCCTGCTCCGCCAGGCCGGAATGCGCCCCTCAGCGGCGGACAGTCCCGCGCCAACGTGCGACTCCCGGCCCTGGCCCGTGACCAGGGCGACGAGCATCTGCCTCACCGCGGCCCACTGCTCGACCTTCGCGGGGGCCATCAGCGTCTCATCGATCGCCAGGCGGGCGAGAGGGCGGCGACGTTGATCACCGATGAAGTTGACCCAGATGCCGGCCTTCTCCGGTCTGCGGAAGTCGATGGCCGCGACTGCCGTGTAGGGCACGACTCGGCGTCGCGTGCGGATCAGCTGCTCGGCCGGAGAGATGGTGAGTCGCGGCAGAGCGGCTCTGGTCAGCATGAACAGCGCGGCTGCACCCAGGCCGATAAGGGCCATCGCCCATGGCGACTCGCCGGACCCGAGCATCGCGATCACCGTCACCAGGGCGATGATTCCGATGCAGATCCAGAACCACCGTCCGAGGCCACGGTTGCAGCGCACCGTCGCGGGAAGTGGGGAGGGCATCAGATACAGGATAGAGATGAACCTTCTACTTGACCGGGAGTACCGGCCCCATCGTCTGAAGCGGGGTCCGTCAGGACACGAACTCGGGAACGGCTGCGGTCAGCTGGAATGCGATCGCCAGCAGCGCGATGACCGGCAGCGGCAGGATCCACGGCCAGGCAGCTCTCGGACGTCGCGAACGGCCAGACCGCCAGGTGGTCATCATCAACACCACCGCCAGGACACCGCAGCATAAAAGCACCGTCTGAGGTCCCGCAGTGGTGCGCCCGATCACCGAGAGCACCTGGGGATCGTAGGTATCGAAGCGGTCGGCGAATCGCTCAGAGCGCGGGCCGAGACCAGGATTCCAGCGTGGAGGAATCGAGGCCATCACGATCGACAGGACCCCGAGAACACCTGCCAGGCAGAATACGGCGATCGAAGCGCCCCGTCGACGGCGTCGGGTGACGCCCGCGACGAGGAGAAGATAGGCCGTGCATGCCGTCACGACCTGCACCACCGTAAGAACCGCGAAGATCGTGAACGCCAGAGAGTTCCAGCTGAAAGGGCGCTGACCGACCCAACCGGCCTGTTGCGCTATGGACGAAGCGACCTCGACCAGCAGGGGCTTGTAGACGAACTCATTGAACGGGATGCCGATCACTGCAATGGCCGCTACGCTGCCGAAGATCCAGGCACACATCGTCGCCGGTTTGGGCTGCTGTAGGGGTGGCGCATTCCCGTGCCCAGACGGTCGGTGCGGAGGCGGCAACCGATAGGGGGGCTGAGTACTCATTGCTCAACAACCGTACTGGAGGGCTCACCCGAGGACGTTGGATGCTCCTGGCTCGCTTGCGCTCGTCAACAGTTCGCCCATGATCGCGCCGGCACCTCGAGCACGCGGTGCGAAGTTCGAACACTCAACTTCGGGTGGAGCTGAGGGGACTCGAACCCCTAACCCCCTGCTTGCAAAGCAGGTGCGCTACCAATTGCGCCACAGCCCCGAGCGGGTGGATCAGACCGGATCGCTGGCCTGAGCCCACGGGTCCTGTGCAGCCGAACGCCGCTTCCAGAACACGAAAGCACCCGCGGCCACAGCGATGAGAACAATGATCTTCTTCATGGTGACCTCCCGGGTGCGGTGGGCCTAGCTGGACTTGAACCAGCGACCTCTTCCTTATCAGGGAAGCGCTCTAACCAAGCTGAGCTATAGGCCCGCAACAGCGTTGAACTCTACCCTACGGCCGCAGTGAGCGCGGCGGTGGGGTGGGTTCAGCGCTGATCCTCCAGGAAGGTCACCTTCAGACCCCCCAGAATCGACGCCGACAGGTTGTACAGATGGGCTCCGATGGTGGCCAGCGCCGTCATGAACACCACATTGAGCGCCGAGAGCACCAAGGTCAGACCGACGAGACGGCCGAAGCCGAAGTAGTCGGTGACATCGAAGGAACCAGCGTCATCGCTGAGGATATTGGTGACGCTGTCATTCAACGCTCCCCACACCCCGGTGACCTGCAGGACGACCCAGAAGACCGCCATCGCCACGACGGCCACGATCATCAACGCCACCGAGACCACGAAGGCCAGTCGGGTCACCGACCACGGCTCGATGTACCGCAGCCTCAGCAACGCGCGACCTGGCTCGGGAGCCGTCGCCGTGGCGGCAGGCTGCACCGCAGTCGCCTCGGTCGCGGCAGGAACGGGCTTCTTCTCGGGCTTCGGCTCCTGCTTCTGCTCCGGTTCCTGCTCCGCCGACTTCGCGGACCGCTTCTTGGCGATCTTCTCCTTGAGCGAGACCTTCTTCTCGGGCTTCTCGGAGGTCTCCGTCTTTTCGACGGTCTTCGGCTCGGGAGCATCATCCTTGACCGCGGGGATGACCGAGGTCGCATCCGGGCTCGCGGTGGTCGTGCGCGTGTACTCGTCCTTGCTCAGACCGCTCAACGGCTTGCGAGGGCCACCCGTCGGCGCTCCACCGCCGGTCGGCCGGCTCAACGGCTGACGAGCCGACACACTGGGCTTCTCGCCGCCGCCGGGCTTCTTGCTGGTGTCCGGCTTGCCCGTCTCTGGCTTCTTCGCCGGCGTGGACGTCACCCCAGGCTTCTTGGCCACCGCGGGCGCATCGGATGTCGTGGCCGCATCGGGCTTGGCGGGCGCGGGCTTCTTCGCCGCAGCATCCGAGCCCTCCCGGCCACCCTTCGCAGTCGTGTCGGCGGCGGCCGGCGGCTTGCCCGGCGATCCTCCGTCACGCGAGGGCGTGTCGGCCCCGGGCTTCGACGGCTTCCTGGTCTCGGCCTCGGGCTTCTTCGGTGCGTTCTGATCCGCTTCGACCCGTGGCATCTGCTGGGTCGGCGAGTCGCCCTTGCCCTGGCCGTCTCCCGGCGACTTCTCAGTCACTGCTCTGCCCCTCGTCGCTCGTCGTGCCTGACTCGTCGGTCGCCGCGTCGTCCTCGGTCGCTACCGGCTCGGTGTTGCGTGCGATCGTCACCACCCGGTCGTCCCCCTTGAACTTGACGAAGCTGACTCCCATCGTGCCACGCCCCTTGGCGGGAACGCCGGAGACGAGGCTGCGAGTGATCTGACCCGATGCGGTCACGCTGATGACATCGTCGCTGTCGCGCAGCACCAGACCACCGACCAGTTCCCCGCGATTCTCGGTGATCTGCATGGCGCGGATGCCCAGCCCGCCGCGTCCCTGGACCCGGTACTGGTCGATCGGCGTCTTCTTGGCGTAGCCGCCGTCGGTGACCGTGAAGACATACAGCTGGTCCGACTCCTCATCGGCACCGGGCTTGATGACCGTCATCGACAGCAACTCGTCGCCATCGCGGAACTTCATGCCCGTCACCCCCGATGTGGCACGACCCATGGGACGCAACTGCTCGTCATCGGCATGGAAACGGATCGACTGCGCCTTGCGGCTGATGAGCAGGATGTCGTCCTCGGCGGAGACCAGCTCGGCGCCGATCAGCTCATCATCCTCGTCACGGAAGTTGATCGCGATGACACCAGCCTGACGCGGGCTGTTGTAGTCGGCGAGCCGGGTCTTCTTGACCAGACCCTTCTTGGTGCCGAGCACCAGATAGGGCATCGACTCGTAGTCGCGGATCGCGAGCACCCGGGCGATCTCCTCACCCGGCTGGAAGCTCAGCAGTCCGGCCACATGGCCGCCGCGCGCGTCGCGGCCGCCCTCGGGCAGGTGGTACGCCTTCGCCCGGTAGACCCGTCCGGCCGTGGTGAAGAACAGGATCCAGTGGTGGCTCGTGGTGGCGAAGACGTGCTGCACCGAGTCCTCACCGCGCAGCGAGGCCCCTCGAACGCCCTTGCCGCCACGCCCCTGCACCCGGTAGAGGTCGGTCTTGGTGCGCTTGGCATAACCGCCGCGGGTGATCGTGACGACGACCTCCTCGTCGGGGATCAGGTCCTCATCGGACAGATCGCCGTCGGCCGGGATGATCTGGGTACGGCGGTCGTCGCCGTACTTGTCGACGATCTCGGCGAGCTCGTCGCTGACGATCTGCCGCTGACGCTCCTCGCTGGCCAGGATCGCCTTCAGCTCGGCGATCTCCGCCTCGATCTTGGCCAGATCGTCGATGATCTTCTGCCGCTCGAGGGCCGCCAGCCGGCGCAGCTGCATGTCCAGGATCGCGCCGGCCTGGATGTCGTCGATGTCCAGCAGCGACTTGAGTCCCTCGCGGGCCTCGTCGACCGTGGGGCTCCGGCGGATGAGGGCGATGACCTCGTCGAGATGATCCAGGGCCTTGGCCAGTCCACGCAGCACGTGTGCACGCTTCTCGGCCTCACGCAGGCGGTAGCGGGTACGCCGCTGGATGACGTCGATCTGGTGATTGATCCAGTTGACGATGAAGCCGTCGAGGGTCAGCGTACGCGGCACGTCGTCGACGAGGGCCAGCATGTTGGCGCTGAAATTGCTCTGCAGCTCGGTGTGCTTGTAGAGATTGTTGAGCACCACGCGGGCCACGGCATCGCGGCGCACCTCGATGACGATGCGGCGACCGACGCGCGAGCTGGACTCATCGCGCAGGTCGGCGATGCCCTGCAGCCGGCCCGAGTTCACCAGCTCGGCGATCTTGCGCATCAGCGCATCGGGGTTGACCTGATAGGGCAGCTCGGTGACGACGAGCTGCATCTTGCCCTTGGTGTCCTCCTCGATGCTCACCACGGCGCGCATCGCGACCGAACCGCGACCCGTGCGGTACATGTCCTCGATGCCCTTGGTGCCCACGATGAGTCCGTGCGTGGGGAAGTCCGGGCCCTTGATGCGCTCCATGAGCGCCTCGAGCAGCTCCGCCGCCGAGGCACCGGGGTGCTTGAGCGCCCACTGCACGCCCTCGGCCACCTCGCGCAGATTGTGCGGCGGGATATTGGTGGCCATGCCGACCGCGATGCCGGCCGAGCCGTTGACCAACAGATTCGGGATGCGCGAGGGCAGGACGGTGGGTTCCTGCGAGCGGCCGTCGTAGTTGGCCTTGAAGTCGACCGTCTCCTGGTCGATATCGCGCACCATCTCCATCGCGATGGGAGCGAGCTTGCACTCCGTGTACCGCATCGCGGCGGCCGGGTCGTCGCCCGGAGAGCCGAAGTTGCCCTGTCCGGAGACCATCGGCGCGCGCATGACCCACTGCTGGGCGAGGCGCACGAGGGTGTCGTAGATCGCGGTATCGCCGTGCGGGTGGTACTGACCCATGACGTCACCGACGATGCGGCTGCACTTGGAGAATCCGCGGTCCGGGCGGTACCCGCCGTCGAACATCGCGTAGAGGACCCGCCGGTGGACCGGCTTGAGACCATCACGCACATCGGGCAGCGCACGCGACACGATCACGCTCATCGCGTAGTCGATATACGAACGCTGCATCTCATCGTGCAGCTCGACCGGCTCGATGCGGTCGGAGGGAGTCTCGCCGGTCGGCGTCTCAGTCATGGATCAGGTACCTCGTTCGAGAAGGTGCTGGAGCTGAATGGTCATGGATCGGAGAGCGAGGAACGAACCGTGGATCGACGGACGTTCGCTGCTCGATCACCGAGGAACGGCTAGATGTCGAGGAAGCGGACGTCTTTGGCATTGCGCTGGATGAAGGAGCGACGCTGGTCGACGTCCTCGCCCATCAGCACGGTGAAGATCTCGTCGGCCACCGCGGCATCCGCGAGGGTCACCTGACGCAGCAAACGCCGCTCGGGATCCATCGTGGTCTCCCACAGCTCCGAGTCGTTCATCTCACCGAGACCCTTGTAGCGCTGCACCGGCGCCTCCTTGGGCAGCCGATGACCGGCCTCGTCGCCCGCCGCGAGCAGCGCATCGCGCTCGCGATCGGAGTAGGCCAGCTCGTGCGGCGCATTGGTCCACTTGATCTTGTAGAGCGGAGGCTGCGCGAGGTAGACGTGCCCGGCGTCGATGAGCGGCTTCATGAAGCGGAACAGCAGGGTCAGCAGCAGCGTGGTGATGTGCTGACCGTCGACATCGGCATCGGCCATCAGGACGATCTTGTTGTAGCGCAGCTTGGCGATGTCGAAATCGTCGTGGACCCCGGTGCCGAGGGCGCTGATGATGGCCTGCACCTCGGCGTTCTGCAGGATCTTGTCGATGCGTGCCTTCTCAACATTGAGGATCTTGCCGCGCAACGGGAGGATCGCCTGGGTACGCGGGTCGCGGCCGCCCTTGGCCGAGCCGCCGGCCGAGTTGCCCTCGACGACGAAGACCTCGCACTCCTCGGGATTGCGACTCGAGCAATCGGCCAGCTTGCCGGGGAGACCGCCGCTGCCGAGGAAGCCCTTGCGGTTGCGCGCCAGATCGCGGGCCTTGCGGGCCGCGAGACGGGCTGACGCGGCATCCATCGACTTGCGCACGATGGTCTTGCCCTCATTGGGGTGTGCCTCGAGCCAGGCGCCAAGCTCATCGTTGAGCATCTGCTGCACGAAGGTCTTGGCCTCGGTATTGCCCAGCTTAGTCTTGGTCTGACCCTCGAACTGCGGCTCGGTGAGCTTGACCGAGATGATCGCGGTCAACCCCTCGCGGATGTCATCTCCGGTGAGCCGGTCTTCCTTCTTCTTGACGAGGTTGTTGTTCTCGGCGAAGCGGTTGACCGTCGTGGTGATCGCGGCGCGGAAGCCCTCTTCATGGGTTCCGCCCTCGTGGGTGTTGATCGTATTGGCGAAGGTGTGGACCGACTCGCTGAAGCTGGCATTCCACTGCATCGCCAGTTCGAGGGAGAGGCCGCTGGACTCGTCCTCGCGCTCGATGCTGATGACATCGGGGTGGATGGGCTGGCGGTTGCCGGTGTTGATGTGCTTGACGTAGTCGACCAGACCGCCGTCGTAGTGGAAGGTGACCTCGCGCTCGATCTCGTCGACCGTGCCCTCGGTGGCCTCGGGATTGCCGTCTCCGGGCAGCTCGCGCTCATCGCGCAGGGTGATGGTCAGGCCCTTGTTCAGGAAGGCCATCTCCCGGAAGCGCGTCTTGAGCGTCTCGAAGTCGTAGGTGGTCGTCTCGAAGATCTCGTCCGAGGCGTAGAAGGTATTGGTGGTGCCGGTCTCGTCGGTGGACTCGTGACGCTCCAGCGGCGCATCGGGCTCGCCATAGGTGAAGGACTGCGTCCACCGGTAGCCGTCGCGCTTGACGTCGATGAACAGGCGGGTGCTCAGCGCGTTGACGACCGAGACGCCGACACCGTGCAGACCGCCGGAGACCTTGTAGCCGCCGCCGCCGAACTTGCCTCCGGCGTGCAGCGAGGTGAGCACCAAGGTGACCGCGGGGATCTGCTCGGTGGGGTGCACGTCGACTGGGATGCCGCGGCCGTCGTCGACGACCCGGACGCCGCCGTCGGACTGGAGCACGACGACGATCTCGCTGGCGTAGCCGGCCAGGGCCTCGTCGACCGAGTTGTCGACGACTTCGTAGACGAGGTGGTGGAGTCCGCGTTCACCCGTCGAGCCGATGTACATGCCAGGACGTTTGCGGACGGCTTCGAGGCCTTCCAGGACCTGGATGTTGCTGGCATCGTACGACTGCGGCTGACCATCGGCGGGAAGGTCGCTGTTGCTCTCAGGCGCTGGAGTCACTCGATCAGTATACGGGCAACCTCGTGGCTCTCAGCGCACGCGCGTCGAAAATGTGGATGGCGTGCCCTCCCCACAGTGCGGTTGTGCGCGACGAGAAGGCCCGTAGAACGCGCTATCGCCCCCTCCTCCAACCACCACCATGGCTGAGGGGGCTGCGGAGCGCCCTGCGCGCGGATGGCGCGCTCGTGGCTGCGCCGGCCGATTCACCGCATGGGGCACAGTGGAGACATGACCGCTCCGTCCGTCGCCGAACCGACCCGATCGGCCGCCCCCGGGGGCCCCGTGATCGGGCCTGCCGTGGCGGTCGCGATCGCGGGGGCCCTTGCGCTGGCCGGACTGGTCATGGCGGCGTTGAGCTCCTCCACCGGTCAGCTCGTCGACGACGCCGCGATGAACGCGGTGACCGCCAGCAGCACCGCGGAGATCACCCTGTTGAGCGTCCTCGGGCGGGTCTCGCTGGGAGCCATCCTGGCGGTGGCGGTGGTCTGTGTCGCCATCGCCCTGCTGCGGCGCCGTTTCGCGCACGCGGTGGGAGCGCTCGCCATCATCGGCGGCGCGAATATCTCGACCCAGGTGCTGAAGGCCGCATTGGACCGGCCCGACCTGGGAGTCGGCCTGCATCTGGCCAACAGCCTCCCGAGCGGCCACACCACCGTGGTCGCAAGTGCGGTGGCCGCCCTGGTGCTGGTGGTCCCCGCCGCGATACGTCCGGTTCTGGCCGCGGTCGGCACCGCGGCGATCGGCCTCACCGGGCTGAGCACCATCGTCGCCGGCTGGCATCGGCCCGCTGATGTCGTCGGAGCGCTGCTCATGGTCGTGATCTGGACCGGGATCGTCGCCGCGGTACTCGGTGGGCACCGAGGGCGGACCCTGGGCTCCTCATTGACGGCGCTGCTCGGAGCGGCGGCCTCGGTGATCTTCCTGGGCGTCGTGGGGGTCCGTCCGGCATCCTCGTGGTCCGATGTCGTGCTCGCCACGAGTGTCCTGGGAGCCGTCGCGGCCCTCACCGCCGCGGCCGTCACCCTCTTCGTCGCTGTGACCCCCGCCCACGACTGACCGTCTCTGGGGAGTGATCACCCGTAGGTGTCGCGGGGTCCGCGGCCGCCCTTGACCGAGCGACGGCCGCTCTTCCACGAGGGGGCCTGAGGACCCCGGATGTCGAGGCGCAGCACCGATCCGTCGCCGAGGAGCTCGTTGAGCTTGGCCACGAGCCGGGGGGCGAGCAGCGTCAGCTCGCGGGCCCAGGCGGTCGAGGTGGCCTGGATGCGCACGATCCCGTCATCGAAGCCGACCACCTCGCTGTGCTGCGCCACCTCGGGACCCACGATCGATCCCCAGTCGGTAAAGACGCGCGTGGCGGCGAGCTGATCGGTCCATCCCTGCTGGCGGACCAGCTCGCCGACGAAATCGCCGAGGGGCGTGGCGTCCTCGCGCTGCGCTCGGGTGGTCCGCCGGCGCGGTCGCCCGCGGCGCCGCTGCGGGGCCGCGGGGGCTCCGCTCGTGCGATACGCATCGGCGATCTCGCGGGCCATCTTGACCACGTCGTCGGCCGAGTGCCAGGGCGCCTCGTCCTCCGCTGGAGTCTCCTCGGCACGCTCCTCGTCCGGCTGCGGCTCATCGGGTGGCGGATGGCTCATGCCGGCGTGACCTTGCCGGCGTGCACGGTGAACCGTTCGTCACCGAGACCCTCGGGAACATCGGCGTCCACCGCGGCTGTGACGAGGACCTGTTCGGCATCGCGCACCAGTCCCGCCAGGTGGTCGCGCCGTCGTTGGTCGAGCTCCGCGAAGACATCGTCGAGGATGAGGATCGGATCATCGCCCTCATCGCGCAGCAGGTCGTAGGAGGCCAGTCGCAGGGCGAGGGCCAAGGACCAGGACTCGCCGTGACTGGCGTAACCCTTGGCCGGCAGCTCGCCGATGCCGAGGACCACCTCATCGCGATGCGGGCCGACGAGGCTCACCCCCCGGTCGAGCTCATCGCGATGCCGCCGTTCCATCTCGTCGAGGAGGGCGGCGGTCAACGCAGCCGGCGAGCGCTCCTCGGGGTCGAGCGCGCTCGCCGCCGGTCGATAGCTGGCGCTCACGACCCGGCGATCGGGTGCGGCCGCCGCCGCGACGGACTGATAGGCCTCGGTCGCATAGGGCGTGATCTCGTCGAGCAGGGCGAGGCGGGCGGCGGTGAGTTCACCGCCGTTCCGCGCCAGAGACTCATTCCAGATCTCTAAAGTCGATAAATCAACTTGTCTCTTTCTCGCTGTTTTAAGCAGTGTATTGCGCTGCTTGAGCGTACGGTCGTAGTCGGCCTTGACGCCGGCCAGCCGCGGTGTCCGCATCACCAGCAGGCCGTCCAGGAAGTGCCGGCGGTCGGACGGATCGCCCTTGACGAGGGCGAGATCCTCCGGCGAGAAGATGACGCTGCGCACCATGCCGACCAGGTCCCGGACCCGTGGCACCGTGTTGCGATTGACCCGTGCACGATTGGCTTTGCCCGGCGTGATCTCGATCTCGACCAGCGCGGGGCGGTCGTCCTTGACCACCTCCGCGCGCACGATCGCCTGCTCGGCTCCCGCCCGTACCAGGGGAGCGTCTCCGGACACCCGGTGCGAGGTGAGCCGCGAGATGTAGTCGACCGCCTCGATCAGATTGGTCTTACCCTGCCCGTTGGCGCCGACGAAGGCCGTCGCGCCAGGGCGCAGGTCGATATCGACGCTCGGATACGAGCGGAAATCGACGAGCGAGAGGCGGCTGACGTGCACACGACCACCGTAGCCGGTCCGTCACGAAGGCCGTGGCGGACCGGAGCTCACTCCGTAGCGGGCGGGACGTCCGGCGATTCCTGCGTGGCCCGGACGGCATGACCGCCGAACTGCTGACGCATCGCCGCCACGGCCTGCATGGCCGGAGACTCGTCCTGACGCGAGGTGAACCGGGCGAAGAGAGCCGCCGCGATGGTGTGCACCGGCACTGCGTGGTCGATGGCCGCCTCCACCGTCCAGCGGCCCTCGCCGGAGTCCTCGGCGTAACCACGGATCTGCGAGAGACCGGGATCGTCCTCGAGCGCCTTGACGAGCAGGTCCAGAAGCCAGGAGCGCACCACGGTGCCCACCCGCCAGGAATCGAAGACCTCGGTGACGTTGTCGACCATCTCGGCCTTCTCGAGCAGCTCGAAGCCCTCGGCATAGGCCTGCATCATGGCGTACTCGATGCCGTTGTGGACCATCTTGGCGAAGTGCCCGGCACCGACCCTGCCCGCGTGCACGAAGCCTTCCTCGGGGCCGGGACGCAGTGCGTCGAAGGCCGGCTGGACCTTGGCGACATCCTCGGCGGTGCCCCCGGCCATCAGCGCATAGCCGTTCTCCAGACCCCAGACCCCGCCGCTCACTCCGCAGTCGACATAGCCGATGCCACGCTCGGCCAGCTGCGCTGCATGCAGCTCGTCATCGGTCCAGCGCGAGTTGCCGCCGTCGACGACCACATCGCCCTCGCCGAGCAGACCGGCGAGCGCGTCCACCGTGGCATGAGTCGGATCACCGTGCGGCACCATGACCCACACGACCTTGGGGGCATCGCTCGGCAGTTGCTCCACGAGCTCCTCGAGCGAGGCGACATCGCTGAGCTCGGGGTCGCGGTCGTAGCCGATGACCGTGAGCCCGGCATTGCGCAGACGCGTGCGCATATTGCCGCCCATCTTGCCCAGACCGACGAGTCCGATGTGCATCGAGGTCACTCCTTGGGGAATCGGGTTCAGTTCTGCAGGCGAACCGGCATGATCAGGTAGCGGAAGGCGCCATCGGGATCGTTGCCGACCTCCGAGACACCCGACATCGCCGCCGGCTTGGTGTGCTGAGTGAAGGCCAGATGGACGACCGGCTCGGACATGACGCTGAGGCCCTCGAGCAAGTACGTCGGATTGAAGCCGATCGAGATGTCCGGTCCGTCGAGGGTGGCCTCGATGGCCTCCGAGGCCTGGGCCTCGTCACCGCTTCCGGCCTCGAGCAGGACCTGCCCCTCCGAGAAGCTCAGCCGCACCGGGGTGTTGCGCTCGGCCACCAGCGCCACGCGCTTGACGGCATCGATGAAGGTGCTGGTGCCCACATAGGCCACGGTCTCGGCCTGGGCGGCGAACAGCTGTCGCACCCGTGGAAAGTCGCCTTCGAGCAGGCGCGTGGTCGTGCGGCGCACGCCGTTGCCGACGGTGCCCTCGAAGCCGATCATGCCGTCGCCGGCATCGCTGCCGGAGATCGCGATCGTCACATCACCGCTGGCGCCGAGGGCTCGTGCGGTCTCGTTGAGCACCCGGGCCGGGACCAGAGCACGGGCGGAGACGTCTCCGGACTCGGGATACCAGGGCAGATCGCGCAGGCTCGCGCGGAAGCGGTCGGTCGCCATCAGCGAGATGGTCTCGCCCTCGAGCTCCAGACGAACGCCGGTGAGCAGCGGAAGCATCTCGTCTCGGCCGGCCGCGGCGCTCGCCTGGGAGACCGCCGTGGCGAAGGCATCGGCCTTGATAGTGCCCGAGGCGGTCGGCATCTGTGGCAGCTGCGGGTACTCGTCGACCGGCATGGTCTGCAGGCTGAAACGGGCCGACCCGCAGGTGACCTGCATCTTGGAGCCGTCGACGGCGACGTCCACCGGCTGGTGGGGCAGGGCCTTGACGATCTCGGCGAGAAGGCGCCCCGAGACGAGCACTTGACCATCGTCGTGGACCTCGGCCGGGAGGGTGGCGCGCGTGGAGGTCTCGTAGTCGAAACCGGCGAGGGTGAGCTCACCGTCAGCGGTCTGCAGGAGAAGTCCGGCGAGGACGGGCACGCTCGGCCGGTTGGGCAGACTGCGGGCCGTCCAGGCGACGGCGTCCGCGAGGGTGTCGCGGTCGATGCGGAACTTCACGAGAGCAGGGCCTTTCGGTTCACACGGGAGATGCATCGAATCCTGCCACGTGGAGACGACAGGCAACCAGCGCGGGAGTCCTCGGACCCCTCGATCCACACCATCGAGGCGCCGTGACTTCGTCGGATTCTTGTCATCAGTATCTCTGTCGTCGTCGTAGTAGGCACTGTGGAAGTTGTGGAGAAGCGGTATTTGCGCTGGTCATGGCGCTGAGCGGGCCGTGGACGGTGTGTGGAGAGCCGCGTGGAGACGCCCCGAGAGGGTGTGGATGACGAGTCCTCGTCCACGGGCCGTTCACAGGAGTCGGGGAGAGGGTCCACGGACTGTCCACAGTTATGCACAGTGTTTTCCCCAGTTGTGAAAAGTGGTTGACGGGTCGAGTCCGCAGTAGTAAAGGCGGTCACGCCTGACGCGCCTGTTGCTTGATGCGCGCGGTGAGCTCGGTGACCTGGTTGTAGACGGCGTGCTTCTCGGCCATGAGCTTGCGGATCTTGCGTTCGGCGTGCATCACGGTCGTGTGGTCGCGGCCGCCGAACTCCTGGCCGATCTTCGGCAGCGACATGTCGGTGAGCTCGCGGCACAGGTACATGGCGATCTGGCGGGCGAGTACCAGGCTGCGCGAGCGATTCGTGCCGCACAGCTCATCGATCGTGAACTCGGTGTAGGTGGCGGTCTGCGCCATGATGACGCCGACGGTGATCTCGGGCTCCTCGCCCTCGGCGACCAGGTCCTTCAACACGATCTGCGCGAGCTGGAGGTCCACGGTGGTGCCGTTGAGGTTGGCGAAGGCGGTGGCCCGGATGAGCGCGCCCTCGAGCTCGCGGATATTGGTCTGCACCTTGCTGGCGATGAACTCCAGCACATCGGCGGGCGCGGTGAGCTTCTCGTTCGAGGCCTTCTTCCGCAAGATGGCGATGCGGGTCTCGAGATCCGGGGGGAGCATCTCGGTCTGGAGTCCCCAGGTGAAGCGGTTGCGGAGACGCTCTTCGAGGGTCTTGAGCTCCTGCGGCGGCCGGTCGGAGGTCATGACGATCTGCTTGTTCTCGTTGTGCAGAGCGTTGAAGGTGTGGAAGAACTCCTCCTGCGTCGACTCCTTGCGTTCGAGGAACTGGATGTCGTCGACGAGCAGGACGTCGATCTCGCGGTACTTGCGGCGCAGTGCGGGGGTGCGGTTCTCGCCGATCGCGTTGATGACGTCGTTGACGAACTCCTCGGAGCTCACGTACCGCACCCGCGAGGACGGGTAGAGGTTGAGCACATAGTGCCCGATGGCATGCAGCAGATGGGTCTTGCCGAGTCCGGAGTCGCCGTGGATGACCAGGGGGTTGTAGGCCTTGCCCGGAGCCTCTGCGGCGGCGACCGCGGCGGCGTGCGCGAAGCGATTGGACGAGCCGATGACGAAGTTCTCGAACTGGTACCGCGGATTGAGCCGTGCCTCGGCGATGCTGCTGCGGTGCTGTTCCGAGCTGACCGGCCCCATCGCGGCCGGTCGGCTCACCCAGCTCGGGGTGAGCGCATCGCGCTCGGCCGGCTCGTCGGTGTCGTCCAGATCGTCGTCATCCTCGTCGATGAGGGTGGTGGTCTCTTTGTCGACTTGTGGATAAGTATCTAGATCATCGAGAACACTAGGATCGATCGTCACGACGAGGCGGGTATCGCGGCCGAGACGTGCAGTGAGCGCCTGTTCCAGCGCGGGGCGCACCCGGGACTCGAGCTGCGCGCGGGTCAGATCGTCCTGGACGGCGACGATGAGGAGTCCGTCATGGTGCGACAGTGCCTTGGCTCCGTAGACCCAGACTTTCGCCCCGGGCGACAACGTGGCGACGGCCCCGGCCCACACATCGTTCAGGTCCTGGTTCTGGCCGTGGTCCACATCGCTCACCGACGTCGCACTCCTCGTAGCTGGGGTCGTCCTGCCTGTGATGACGGGCGATCCGCCCGACTTGTTCACATACTTGTCCACAATCTGTGTATGACCGCCGCCCGTGGCGGGTCACTCCTGTGGAAAAGTCTCCTGGGACTCTAACCGCGTAGCCCTACGTCCCACAACCCGGGTTGAAGAAATCTGTGGACGCTTCGGCGTGTCGACTGGAAATCCGCGTCCGGCCCCCAGTAGAACGGGCCGGTTTGACCCGATTCTGGTGTGCCCCGTACCGTAGAGAGAGTCGACACGTGCGACTTCCGCCGCATGCCCACGAAGTAGACTTCGCGGGCGAGCGGTGGCCGTCGATCGCGGCCCACTACAGACGTCAAAGGAAAGACTCGTGAGCAAGCGCACCTTCCAGCCCAACAACCGCCGTCGTGCCAAGAAGCACGGCTTCCGTCTCCGCATGCGCACGCGTGCCGGCCGCGCGATCCTGTCCTCGCGCCGTCGCAAGGGCCGCGCCAACCTCTCCGCCTGATCCACGTGCTCGCGCGTGCTCATCGCATGCGCGACGGTGATGCGTTCCGCCACGTGATCCGTCGCGGACGCAAGGGCGCCTCGGCCGCGCTCGTCGTGCATGCGCTGGTGCCTACGGAACCGACGGATTCGTCCGTCGGTTTCGTCGTCAGCAAGGCTGTGGGGGGCGCGGTGCAGCGCAATCAGGTCAAACGACGCCTGCGACACCTCATGCGTGAGCGCGTGGCGGAGTTCAGCGTTCCCCAGTGGATCGTCGTCAGGGCGCTTCCGCCGGCGGCCACGGCGAGCTCGGAGGAGCTCGGCGTGCAGCTGGACCGGGCCCTGACGCGTGCGATGGAGAGGACCGCTCGATGAGGTGGCTGCTGATGACGTTGCTGCGCGCCTATCGCGCCGTGATCAGCCCGTTGTACGGCGAGACCTGCCGGTTCTATCCGAGTTGCTCGGCCTATGCGCTGGAGGCTGTGGATCGGCACGGTGCGGTCCGCGGCAGCTGGCTGGCTGTCCGGCGGCTGGCGCGGTGCCACCCCTGGACGTCTGGCGGCGTCGATCTCGTACCCCCAACGACGACGCGATCGGCGGCGTCGGCTCAAGGAGAAGCATGTTCGACTTCCTAGGTTCGATCTTCAACGCGATCATGACGCCGCTCTACTATGCGGTGTCGGGCGTCGTGCTGGCGTGGCATGAGCTGTTCTCGCTCTTCCTCGACTCGAAGAGCGGGTGGTCGTGGGCGTTGTCGATCGTCGGTCTGACGGTGACGATCCGTGCCTTGTTGATTCCCTTGTTCGTGCGTCAGATCAAGTCGAGTCGCAATATGCAGCTGCTGCAACCGCAGCTCAAAGAGCTGCGCGAGAAGTACGGGCACGATCGAGAGCGCTTCGCCCAGGAGCAGATGAAGCTGTTCAAGGACAGCGGCACGAATCCCTTCTCCTCCTGCATGCCGCTGTTGCTGCAGATGCCGATCTTCCTGTCGCTCTTCCGGGTCATCAATGAGGCCTCCCGTAAGGGAGCCGATGGTGCGCTCGGATTCCTGAGTGAGGATCATGCCCGCGATCTCCAGAACGCCGAGTGGCTCGGCGGCCGGATCGCCGACACCTTCCTGACGAGCGACCACCTCGAGACCAAGATCATCGCGCTGGTGATGGTCGTGATGATGAGCGCGACGCAGTTCTTCACCCAGCGCCAGCTGATGGCCAAGAACATGCCGCCCGAGGCACTCAACGGTCCCTTCGCGCAACAGCAGAAGATGCTGCTCTATGTCCTTCCGATCGTCTTCGCCGTATCCGGCGTGTACTTCCCGCTCGGCGTGCTGGTCTACTGGACGACCTCGAACCTGTGGACGATGGGCCAGCAGTTCTACGTGATCCGCAACAACCCTGCCCCGGGTACAGAGGCCTTCCGCGCCAAGCAGGAGCGCGATCGCCGCAGGGGCAAGGAGCCGCAGATCGATCCGGCGGCAGCCGCGGCGGAGGAGCGCAAGAAGATCGCCCGGGAGGCGGCCGTCCGGCGTCAGCAGCCGAAGAAGCAGTCCCGCAATCAGCGCAAGGGCGGGCAGCAGCCGAAGGGCGTGGATCCTCAGCAGAGCGCGAAGCCGGAGTCGACGGAGCCCGGCAAGCCCGAGTCGGCGAAGCCGGATGCCGGCGAGGATGCCGCCGGTGGCGCTATCACGCCGAAGAAGAGCGGTAAGCCGAAGAACTCCCCCTCCAAGGGATCCAGCCAGGGCAAGAAGAAGCCCTCGAAGTGATGGAGATGCCGAGATGACTGATGCGGATCTGGAACGTGAAGGCGATATCGCCGCGGACTTCCTCGAGGAGCTGCTCGACATCGCCGACCTCGACGGAGATATCGATATCGACGTCGACGGTGACCGAGCGGCGGTCGAGATCATCGGTGGCTCGGTCGGACATCTGGTCGGCCGCGATGGTGAGGTGCTCGATGCGCTGCAGGAGCTCACGCGGCTGGCCGTGTACCGGGAGACCGGGGAGCGCAGCAGGCTGATGCTGGATGTGGGCGGACATCGCGCGGGCCGACGGGCCGAGCTGGTGTCGATCGCCGAGGCGGCCATCGCCGAGGTCCGGGACGGCACCGAGTCCGTCGCACTGGACCCGATGACGCCGTTCGAGCGCAAGGTCGTCCACGATGCGGTGGCCGAGGCCGGCTTGAACAGTTCCTCCGATGGCGCGGGTCCGGGTCGGCACGTGGTGATTTCCGCTGCGCTGGTCGCGGCTGATGAGTGACGAAGCCACACCCGAGCTCGTTTCACGTGAAACAGCCCTGGATCGATACTTCGGTGATCGTCGAGAGCTGATCGAGCGGTATGCCGACTTCCTGTCGACGGCGGGAGTCGAGCGGGGGATGATCGGGCCGCGGGAGGCCCCGCGGCTGTGGGATCGCCATCTCTGGAACTGTGCGGTCGTGACCCCGCGGATCCCCGCGGACGCGCGGGCCGCGGACGTCGGGACGGGTGCGGGGCTACCAGGACTCGTCTGGGCGATCGCCCGCCCCGATATCGAGATCACCCTCATCGAGCCGTTGCTGAGACGCACCCGATTTCTGGACGAGGCGGTGACGACCATGGGATTGGACAACGTCATCGTCGATCGCCGCCGGGCGGAGGATGTCGAGGAGGTCTTCGACGTCGTGACGGCCCGAGCGGTAGCCGCCTTGGACAAGCTCGGCCGTTGGTGTCTTCCTCTGGTGAAGCCGGGGGGAGTTCTGCTGGCCCTGAAGGGCAGCAGTGCTGCTGACGAGATGGCCGCTGCGCGCGCCGAACTCGTCCGGCTCGGCGCTCGCACTATGGTGGTGGAGACCTATGGTAGTGACGTCGTCGACGTGCCCACGACCGTGGTGGAGGTGACCAGATGACCGATTCGACACCGCTCGGGTGGCCGGCCGGGGAGGGGTCCCCCATGACCGCTCTCGCCGACCGCGACGCAGATCTGCGAGTGGAGCCGGTCGGATGGATGGTTCCACGTGAAACAGCGAAGGAATGACGATGGAGCAAACGCCGACCGCTGCCGACTTCGCGCGCCCGGACTTCGAGGATGACGCTTCGACACCGCTGGCGACCCAGGCTCGTGATCACGTCGACTTGATGGAGCGGCTCTCGACCGTGGGGGACTTCGGCACCCCGACGAAGGCGCGGGTCTTCGTGGTCGCCAACCAGAAGGGCGGGGTCGGCAAGACCACCACCTCGGTGAATATCGCCGCCGCGATGGCGCTGCGCGGGCTATCGGTGCTGCTCATCGATCTGGACCCGCAGGGCAATGCCTCGACGGCCACCAATATCGACCATGGCAGCGGCACGCCCGGCACCTACGAAGTACTGCTCGACGGCATGGCGATCGACGCCGCCGTTCAGCAGGCCCCCGACATCCCGAATCTCTCAGTCGTCCCGGCGACGATCGATCTGGCGGGTGCAGAGATCGAACTGGTCTCGCTCGTCAGCCGGGAGCAGCGGCTCCGTCAGGCGATCGACACCTATGTGCAGACCCACGATGTCGACTATGTCTTCATCGACTGCCCGCCCTCGCTCGGTCTCTTGACCGTGAATGCGATGGCGGCGGCGCGCGAGGTGCTCATCCCGATCCAGTGCGAGTACTACGCCCTCGAAGGACTCAGCCAGCTGTTGCGCAATATCGAGCTGGTCCAGCGGCACCTCAACCCCGATCTCGATGTCACGACCGTGTTGTTGACGATGCACGACGCGCGCACCAATCTATCGGCGAGCGTGGCCGCGGAGGTGCGGCAGCACTTCGGTGACCGCGTGCTGCAGACGGCGATCCCGCGCTCGGTGAAGATCAGCGAGGCCCCCGGCTATCAGCAGACCATCCTCACCTACGATCCGACGTCGACCGGGGCGCTGTCCTATCTGGAGGCCGCGCGGGAGATGACGACGCACTACCCGCAGAAGGAGCAGTGATGGTGACGCGACCTGGACTGGGACGAGGGCTGGAGGCGTTGATCCCGACGTCCTCGGCGGCGGCGCAGCGTGAGGGACTCGCCGAGGTCGAGGGTGCGCGCTTCGCGGAGATCCCAGTAGCGGCGATCCAGCCGAATCCGAAGCAGCCCCGCACCGTCTTCGACGAGGACGACATGACCGAGCTGGTGCATTCGATCCGCGAAGTGGGTCTGCTCCAGCCGATCGTCGTACGTGAGCTCGGCGATGACACGTACGAGTTGATCATGGGCGAGCGTCGCTGGCGGGCCCACCAGAAGGCGGAGCTGGACACGATCGCGGCGATCGTCCGGCAGACCACCGATGAGGACCTGCTCCGGGACGCGCTGCTGGAGAACCTGCACCGATCGCAGCTCAATCCGTTGGAGGAGGCGGCCGCCTACCAGCAGCTGCTGGAGGACTTCGGCTGCACGCACGATGAACTGTCCGATCGGATCGGGCGCTCGCGTCCGCAGATCACCAACACCATCCGGCTGCTGAAGCTCTCCCCGGAGGTACAGCGCCGGGTGGCGGCCGGAGTGCTGTCGGCAGGACACGCACGGGCTCTGCTGTCGGTGTCGAATCCCCACGTACAGGATCGGTTGGCGCAGAGGGTCGTCGCCGAGGGGATATCGGTGCGTGCGCTGGAGGAGATCGTGCGCTTCGGCGAGGAGGACTCCACGCCCGCCGCACGAAAGCTGAGCACGCGGCCGACCTCGCCGAAGGTGGCCGAGCTGTCGAATCGGCTGTCGGACCACTTCGATACACGGGTGAAGGTGCAGCTGGGTAAGTCGAAGGGCAAGATCAGCATCGACTTCGCGACCATCGATGACCTGGAGCGTATCGTCGGGCTCATCAACCCTGAATAAGTCGACAAATAGATAAAGCCCCTTGTAGATTGATCTACAAAGGGCTTTATCTATGTACGGTCAGGAGACGTAGTCGCTGATCTCCGAGAGGATGGCCGACTTCGGGCGGGCGCCCACGATCGACCGGACGACCTCGCCGTTCTGGTAGAGGTTGATCGTCGGCAGGCCGGTGACGCGGTACTGGGCCGGCGTGACCGGGTTCGCGTCGGCGTCCATCTTCACGACGGTCAGCGAGCCCTCGTGCTCCTTGGCGATCTCCTCGAGGATGGGCGAGACCTGGCGGCACGGGCCGCACCAGGAGGCCCAGAAGTCGACGAGGACCGGTCCATCGGCCTTGAGGACCTTCTCCTCGAAATCAGCGTCGGTGACTGCGGCGATGTCTGCCATGGGATGCTCCTTCGGTTGTCATTCGGTGAGGGCGGCGGCGGGAGCGGGCTCGCCCGCCTCCGCGAAGTCGGCGAGATAGCGCTCGGCGTCGAGGGCGGCCGAGCACCCGGTGCCGGCCGCGGTGATCGCCTGACGGTAGGTGTGGTCGACCAGGTCGCCGGCGGCGAACACACCGGCGACATTGGTGGCGGTGCTGTCGGGCTGGGTGAGGACATAGCCCTCGTCGTCGAGATCGACTTGCCCAGTCAGCAGTTCCGAGCGCGGATCGTGGCCGATCGCGATGAACAGGCCGCTGACGGGGAGGGAACGGGTCTCGCCGGTGACCGTGTCACGCAATGTCACGGCCTCGAGATTGCCCTCGCCGTGGATCTCCGCGACCTCGCTATTCCAGGCGAACTCGATCTTCGGGTTGTTCAGCGCGCGCTGGGCCATGATCTTGCTCGCCCGGAGCTCGTCGCGGCGATGGATGAGGGTCACCTTGTCGGCGAACCGGGTCAGGAAGGTGGCCTCCTCGACGGCCGAGTCGCCGCCGCCGACCACGGCGATCTCCTTGCCACGGAAGAAGAAGCCGTCGCAGGTCGCGCACCAGCTGACCCCGTGGCCGGAGAGTGCGTCCTCCCCGTCGATACCGAGCTTGCGATAGCCCGAGCCCATGGCGAGGATCACGGCATTGGCTGAGAAGGTGCGGCCATCGGCGAGGGACACGGTCTTGACCGGGCCGGTCAGGTCCACCGAGGCGACGTCATCGGCGATCAGCTCGGCACCGAAGCGCTCGGCCTGGGCGCGGAACTTGTCCATCAGCTCCGGTCCCATGATCCCATCGGGAAACCCGGGAAAGTTCTCCACATCGGTGGTGTTCATGAGCGCACCGCCGGCAGTCACCGAACCCTCGAAGACCAGAGGGTAGAGATTGGCGCGGGCGGCGTAGACGGCAGCGGTGTAGCCCGAGGGGCCCGAGCCGATGATGATCACGTTACGGACGTCGGTCATGTGTGGACTCTTCTGTCGAGGGTGGAACTATCGGTGACAACAGCCGAGGGGGCGTGGACATTCCCGCGCGGTCAACGACCACGGACGGCGACGGCACGGATCTCGCCACGGTACTCGTCGGCACCCACCTGTGGAAGCGAGCGTAGCCACACGACCACATAGCGGCTGTAGGTGTCCGAGGGCAGCGCGATCGCCGCGTCCTCGCCGGCCCCGTCGAGCACGGCCACCTCGCGCAGCTCGGACAGGTCCGAGGGGGGCTCCTGCTGGGTCGACGGGGTCGTCAGGATCGAGACATCGGTGGGACTGCCGGCCAGCCGCAGCTGTACCTGCTCCACCTGCGAGGGACGACCGAGGTCGACGACCAGGCCGACACCGTCCTTCAGCCGTCCGAGGGCGGGATCGCCGTAATAGGTGGAGGTGTACCAGCCCGACTCGGCGTCATCGTCGAGGGCATTGTCGACCAGCTGCGGGTTCTCGGCGCGATCCGCGCCCTGCGGGTCGAAATCGAGGGCGCGCTCGATCGGCAGGACGGTGGTGGGCGTGGTGGCCGTGGGACTCGACTCGAGTGGCGGACCGCCTTCGCGGGTGGCTTGCTGCACCAGCAGGGCCAGCACTGCCACGATGGTCACCGTGCCGAGTACGCCGAGGAGCACGAGTCCGCGGTCTCCGCGGGCCGCGGCGCGCAACCGCGCCCGGCTCCGCTCGCCACGGGTGGGAGGAGCCGGCTCGAAGGCCTTCGGGCGACGGCGCGGAGGGGTCAGACCCGGCGGTGGACCGGAGGGCTCGATGACCGGATCCAGACGCAGAAGATCCGGCGATGACTGACGTGCCTCCGCGGAGAAGCCCAGGACCGGCTCGTCCTCCTCGCCGACCAGATTGAGCACATGGGCGATGTCGGCCGCGGTGGTGAGGGGGGCCTCGTGGTGACGCGGAGGCTGCCCGAGGATCCGATCGCAGACGGTGTCGATATCGCGCGCCACGCCCGCTCGCACCCGCCGGGGCCGCAGCAGCCGGCCATGCTCGGTCGGGGCCGCGCGCAGGCCGTCGGTGTGCCCGCCGGGCCAGCGGCTCACGAGGCAGGCGTACAGCAGCTTGCCGATGGCCTCGACATCAGCGCGCTCATAGGCGGCCTTGTCGGCCGCGGAGACCTGGTGATCGGCCGGGGCGAGGGCCGTCGCGACGCCGAGTCCGACGATCCGGACGGCACCGGACTCCTTGAGCAGGATCTGGTGCGGGGTGAGGCGTCGGTGATAGATCCCGAGCGCGTGGGCATGGGCCAGCGCATCGGCGACCTCGGCAATGATGGTCACGGCACGCCGATTCGGCAGCGGGGCCTCGAGCAGCAGCTGGCTGAGCGGTACCGCCCGGGCCCATTCGCGCACGATGCCGTGATAGCCGGCGTCGTCCTCGATGAGATCGAGCACCCGTAGGAAGTGATGATCGGTGACCTGGGTCGACTCGCGTGCCGCCTGCAGGAAGTTGTCGGCCCGGGGGTCCGCCGCGGGCAGCAGCTCGAGGCGGACATTGCGATTGAGGATCTGATCGTGGGCGCGCCAGTTCGAGCAGCCGAGTCGCTCGCTGACGAGATCGTGGAGCTCATAGCGGCCGGCGATCACGACCCCGGGCGTCAGGGAACGTCGTTCGCTCGTCACCGCATCCTCCTTCTGATCCTCCCTCATGGTAGGCCGCGGCACCACGCATCGGGTCAGCCACGCCCGGGTCGGGCTGAGATCAGCCGCGTCGGGACCCGGTCAGGCTCTTGAGGACGTACCGCAGCTCGTTCAAGCCCAGCACCTCGGCCATGAACAGATAGGTGACGGCGCCGACCCCGCCGACCACGCAGAGTTGGGCGATCGCGGCCGTCGTCCCGCCTCCGGTCGGCTCGAACAGCACCCAGATGAGGCTCGCGGCCACCATCACGCCGCACATCATCAGCGTCAGCAGTGCCATCTTCAGCAGGAACCACACCATCTCGTGGTCGACGAGCCCACCGCCGACCCGGCGTGACAGGACCACGAAGGCGATCGCGAGCCCGACCACATAGGCGAGGCTCCAGCAGACCGCGAGCACCGTGGCGACCCAGATCGGCTCGACGAGTCTCGTGGCGAGCACGGCGGTGCCGAGGTTGACCGTCATGATCGCCAACTGGATCCAGAACGGCGTCCGGGTGTCCTCCATCGCATAGAAGCCGCGCAGGATCACATAGTGCACGGTGAAGGCCACCATGCCGAGGGCGAAGGCCGACACCGTCATGCCGATCGCCGGGTTCTCCCCGGGGAGCAGGCGGGCCAGCGACGGGCCGAGCACGCCCACCGCCACGGCGATGGGCACCACCAGGCTCATCACCAATCGCATCGTCCGGCCGATCTCCAGGCCGACGCGGTTCACCCGGCCGGCGGCCGCATGGGCCGAGAGCGTCGGGATGATGGCGGTGGCCACGGAGACCGTGATGATGCCGTGGGGCACCTGGGCCAGCAGGAAGCCGAAGTCGTAGACCGTGGTGCCGGCCGCCGGCACGTCGCGGGCTCTTCCCTCGCTGGTCGCACGCACGCCGAGACGGGCCACGACGAAGAAGGCGATCTGGTTGACGATGATGAACCCGAGGGTCCACGCGCCGAGCCTCAGGGTGTGCCCCAGCCCGACACCACGGAAGTCGAAGCGTGGACGGTAACGGAATCCGACCCGCCCGAGGAAGGGGACGAGCACGGCTGCCTGGATGACGATGCCGAGGGTCGAGCCGACACCGAGGAGCAGCGACTCGGTGGTCGAGAAGCCGCCCGTGCCCCCGCGGTCGGTGCCGAAGATCACGGCGTAGAGGGCCAGGACCGCCAGCGCCGTGAGGTTGTTGACGATCGGCGCCCACATCATCGGCCCGAAGCGTTCGCGGGCGTTGAGGATCTGGCCCACGAGGACGAAGGCGCCGTAGAAGAAGACCTGCGGCAGGCACAGCAGCATCAGCAGATAGGCCGACTGCCGCTGGGCGGTGAACTCCGGTGTGAACAGGTCCGCGTAGATGATCCGCATGATCAGCGGGACGGCGAGCATCAGCACGATGGTGGCGCCGAGCAGCACGATCAGCCCCAGAGTGATGATGCGATTGGCGTACGCATCGCCCCCGTCGGGATCATTGCGCATCGCCCGCACCAACTGCGGGACGAGCACGACATTGAAGATGCCCCCGGCGACCAGGATGTACAGCGAATTGGGGATCGAGTTGGCGGTATTGAACAGGTCGCCGTTGAGAGCGGTGCCGATGACCGCGATGAGCATGACCGAGCGCAGCAGGCCGGTGGCCCGGGAGACGACGGTGCCGAGGGCCATCCACGCGCTCGCGCGCGCCAGGCGGGGGGCGTCACTCATCGTCATCGCTCTCGGAGAGTCGCCGGAATCCGCGGCGGCGGAAGCGCCGGCTCATCGCGAAGACGACACCGGCGACGGCGATTCCCATGGCCACCCACACGATCGTGCCGACCTGGCTCGACCGCACATTGAAGGAGACATCCGATCCCACCGGCCGGTCACCGGCCATGGCCTGGGCGGTGAGGGTCGTCGAGCTCTGTCGGCCGAGATCGATCTCCGCGTTGACGGTGCGGCGTTCGCCCGGAGCGACGTCGACGGGATCGAGGCGGCTCGAGCTCAGCGCGGGATTGCCGGGTGTCAACAGGATCGACACCGAGATCGGCAGCCGGGTCGGATTGTTCACCGTCAACGGGAAGCTTCCCTGACTGCTCGACAGGGTCACGGTCTCGGGACCGAGGACCTCGATGCCCGCCACGCTGTCGTTGAGCTCGCTCGCTCGCTGCTCGCTGCTTCGCACCGCCCGCTCGGGAGCCGCCCGCCAGCGCACGGACACGGCCGAGGCGAGGTCACGGTCGGAGCGGGTACCCTCGTCCTCGCTCGTGCTGACCGCGGCGATCGAGTTCTCGGCATCCAGGAGGTCCGCGGCCGCGGTGAGGACCGAGGCGGCGAGCGGATCGGTGACCGGATTCGTGGGCAGCTCACCGTCGTACCCATCGACCCCATCGGTGATCAACCGGTCCAGGGTGGCGCCGTCGACCAGATCATCGCCGCGCAGTACCGAGGCCAAGGCGCCGGCATTCGCCCGCGGCTCGGGGGTCCAGGACGGGTCGACGAAGGTGACGGCATCGGCCGCCGACTCCGGATCGGCTGAGCGCGAGAGGGTGGCGAGCGCGGCCCGGGTCAGGACACGTTGCCGCAACGAGACGGTGGTCTCGACATCCTCGGCACTGCCGAGGGTGTCGTTGACCGCGAGGAGAGCCGGTCCGTGGGCGGCGTCGACCGTGACGAGCGAGCCGTCGCGCTGGTCCCACTGGGGCAGGGCGGAGGCGCGGACGATGATCGGGGCGTCGCCGTCGGCGCGGAGGCGTTCGAGCAACGCTCCGGTCACCCCGGTCTCCATAGTCCAGCGCGCCGACCGACCGGTGACTCCGTGCTCGTCGAGGGAGGCCTGTGTGGCCGCGGCGATCTGCGGTGAGAGCGCGGCGTCGAGCTCCGGGCGTTCGGCGAGTGCGGCGTGATCGGGACGGTCGTAGTCGACATTCCAGACAGAGGATCGTCGGGCGAGGGCCACGAGATCGTCGTGGAAGGACTGCGCCTGCTCGCGTGCCTCGTCGTTCAGGTCGTCGAAGGGGGCATCCCCGTCGGCCATCTGCCTGCTCGCATCGAGGAGGGCAGGATCGATGATGAGAGTCTGCGCCTCGGTCGGGAGCGCGGCGGCCAGGTCGAGTTGCCGGCGCAGCCGCCCGTTCTCGCCGAGATCGGTGCGGAGGGTCTGGACATCGTCGGCCTCGTCGGCGCCGTGCGGGTCGAGGATGAAGGACCACACGAGACTCCCGCCGATCGGGGTCGACGGGTCCTCGACCCAGGGGAGGAAGGTGGTCGCCCGGGCGACCGAGTCCATGGGCCGGTGCCCCTCGGCATCGGTGGCGAGCAGCTGCACGCCGACGGGATAGACGCCGGGTGCCCCGGTCGGGCCGATCTCATCGAGCGGCACCGCGAGGTCGTAGCGGGCGGAGTCACCGGGGGTGACATCGCCGACCTCGTCGAACATGCCGATCGTGGTGATCCGGTCGCCGGTATAGGTCGTTGAGCTTTTGACCGCCGTCTCGACCTGCTCGCGGGTGGTGAAGGGGGACCGCGCCATCACCAGATAGGCCTGGACATTGGTCCACTCCTCGTCGGAGGTGTTCTCGATGCGGCCGGACACCTTGATGGTGGCATCGGCGCTCAACTGAGAGGGGCTGAGGGAGTCGATGGTGACGGTGAGGCCGCCGGAGTCCGCATCCTCCTCGGCGGCGTGGCTCGAGGACGGGATCAGCACGATGAGTCCGCCGACCAGCCACCCGAGTACCGCGACCACGAGGGCGCGCCGGACTCCGGCGGGTCGAAAGCTCACCGTCTCATCCTAGTGTGGCGCTGTCTGTGCTTCGGTCCGCGACATCGTGCGCGCCCTCGACGGCCGGCCGACCTCAGTCGCGCGCCGCCCACCAGGCCCGGAGCGCCTCGACGGCATCGTCCTCGCCCAGCGGTCCGCGGTCCATGCGCAGCTCCAGCAGGAAGCGGTAGGCCTCGCCGACCTCGCGGCCGGGTCCGATCCGCAGGATCTCCATGATCTGGTTGCCGTCGAGATCGGGACGCAGTGAGTCCAGCTCCTCCTGTTGGGCCAGCTGGTCGATCCGTCGTTCGAGGTCGTCATAGGTGCGCTGCAGACGGAGCGCCTTCTTCGCATTACGGGTGGTGCTGTCCGCGCGGGTCAGGATGTGGAGGCGCTCGAGCTCGGGACCGGCGTCCCGGACATAGCGGCGCACCGCCGCATCGGTCCACTGCCCCGACCCGTAGCCGTGGAAGCGCAGATGCAGCTCGACCAGCTGGCACACCGCGTCGACGACGTCATTGGAGTAGCGCAGCGCGCGGAGCCGCTTGCGGGCGAGCTTGGCTCCGACGACATCGTGGTGGTGGAAGGTGACGGTGCCGTCGTCGGTGAAGCGGCGGGTCTTGGGCTTGCCGATGTCGTGCAGGAGCGCGGCGAGGCGGATGACCAGGTCGGGTCGTTCGTCGAGCCGGTGCTCCAGGTCGATCGCCTGCTCCAGCACCGTCAGCGAATGCTCGTAGACGTCCTTGTGCCGGTGGTGCTCGTCGCGTTCGAGCTGGAGGGCGGGCAGCTCGGGGAGCATCTGCTCGGCCAGGCCGGTGGCGACCAGCAGCCGCAGTCCCTCGACCGGCGATCCCGAGCAGAGCAGCCGTGAGAACTCGTCGCGGATCCGCTCGGCTGAGACGATCTGCAGGCGATCGGCGAGCGCCGTCATCGCCGCGACCACTTCGTCGCTCGCGGTGACCCGGAGCTGTGCCGTGAAACGAGCCGCGCGCATCATCCGCAGCGGATCATCGGAGAAGGAGAGCTCCGGGGCGACGGGGGTGCGGAGTCGACGGTCGGCGAGATCGTCGATGCCGTCGAAGAGGTCCACGAAGGCGCCGTCGGGGAGCCGGACCGCCATCGCATTGATGGTGAAGTCGCGGCGCGAGAGGTCGCCGTCCAGGGTGTCGCCGAAGGCCACCGCCGGCTTGCGGGTGGTCGGATCGTATTCATCGGTGCGATAGGTGGTGATCTCGAGCTGATCGCGCCCCTTGCGCGCCCCGATGGTCCCGAAGTCGCGGCCGATGTCCCAGACGGCATCCGCCCACCCGGCGAGCACGGCCTCGATCTGCTCCGGCGTGGCGGAGGTGGCGAAGTCGAGGTCGTGGACCGGCAGGCCGAGGAGGGCATCGCGGACGGGACCGCCGACGAGGACCAGCTCGTGGCCGGCCTCAGTGAAACGCGCGCCGATCTCGCGCAGCACCGGGTAGCTGGAGAGCAGGGATTCCAGGCGCTGGCGTTCCAGGTCGGTCAGGTCGGACACGGTACGCCACCCTACCGGCCACCCACCAGGAACCGGGATGTGCTCCCGAATCGTCGTCCGGGAGGGGGGTCCGGTTGACGAAACGGGAGCACATCCCGGTTCAGGGCGATCAGTTCAGGGCGAAACAGGGCTCGGTGTAGTCATAGCCCTCGGCCGTCGGCCCCGCGGTCAGCTCCTGCGCGATGGTCACGCCGGTGGTGGCCTCGGTGTCGACCCCGCTGATCACGCTCGACCGCCAGGCGACCTCGGAAGGATCGCCCGCGTTGTTGCCGGCCTCGTCGGGCAGCATGCCCTCGTAGTCGACCTCCTCGAGCTCGCCCGCGGCCTTCACGAGGTTCTCCCGGGTGATGCCACCGTCCATATCGGCGGCCGCCTCCATGGCGGCGAGGAGCGGGTAGCTCCACACCCAGCCGGCGGTGTAGCCGTCATTCGGGGTGACCCCGTCGAGGGCCTCGCGCATCGCCTCGTGGCCCGCACTGTCGGTATCCCAGGGACCCCACGGGCCGGCCTGGAAGTACATCGCCTCGAGGGCCGGAGCCGCGGCCGACTGCAGGAGCGCGGGGTTCCAGGTCGGGCTCGACCCGACCACGGTGCCCTGCCACCCCTGCTGGGCGGCGCCGCCGACGATCGTCGCCATCTCGGCCGGGCCGGTGGTGACGACGATGAGATCGGGTTGCTGCTCCAGCACGGCGGCGACCGCCCCGGCCTGGTTGTCCTGACCGGTCGGGGTCTCGACCTCGACGAACTCGAGGTCATTGGCCTCCGCCGCCGCCTTGGCGCCGGCCGCGGCGTCTCCGCCGTAGTCGTTCGGGTACTTGATCGCCATGACCGTGCCCTCGACGCCACGGTTCTCGACCGCCCAGTCGACGCCGTTCATCGCCTCGAAGCAGTAGCTGGCACCGCTCTGGAGGATCTGGTCCTCGAAGTCCCAGGCGGAGTTCCAGGAGGCCGGGACGCCGATGACGTCATCGGCTTTCATGTCCTCCAGGATCGCGAGGGTCTGCGAGGAGCCGAGGGTCTGCGCGAGGGCGAGGATCTCACTGCGCATCTCCTGGTAGCGGCGGTTGTGGATCTCGGGGTTGTACTCGGCATCGGCGATGTGCTCGCTGATGTTGATGTCATAGCCGCCGACGCCGCCGTCCTCGTTGACGCGCTGCCAGAACGCCTTCTGGGCGTCGGTGATCGGCACGGCGAGCGGAGCGAATGGACCCTTGGTGAGGTCGGAGATCGCGCCGAGGTAGATGCAGCCGTTGTCCTCGTTGACGGCATCGGGGCACGCCTCGTCGGTGATGCCGGGGCCCGCCTCGCTCGACGTGTCGTCTCCGCCGCCGCGACACCCCGTCAGGACGAGCGCGGCGATCGACGCGCCCGCCACCGCTCGGGTGATGAACCTGCGTTGCTTCATGGTGTTCCTTTCGGATCGGATCAGTAGGAGAAGGGCCAGCCCTTCCAGTAGTTCCGGATCCGCATCCAGATGCCGTACAGGCCGCGCGGCTCGAAGATGAGGAATCCGATGATCAAGAGGCCGTAGAGGATGGCCTCGAACTGGAAGACATTGATGATGCCGCCGCCGACGGTCGATGTGCTGATGACCGGGAAGAGGTGGGCGATCTCCTGGGCGATGCGCGGCAGCGCCGTGATGAACAGCGCTCCCATGATCGAACCGGAGATCGTCGCCACGCCGCCGATGAGCACCATCGCCAGGTACTGGATGCTCAACAGCAGCCCGAAGGCCGCCGGCTCGAAGACTCCGACGACCGCGTAGTACATGGCTCCTGCCACGCCGGCGAAGAAGGACGACATCGCGAAGGCCATCACCTTGTAGACCGTGAGGTTGATGCCGATGACGGCGGCGGCCACATCGCGATCGCGGACCGCCGAGAAGGCGCGTCCCACCCCGGAGCGCGCGATATTGCGCGCCAGGATCGCGAAGACGATGAGGAAGACCAGGGCCAGGAAGAACTGCTGCTGATCGCGGCTCAGACCGAGACCGAAGAGCGAGCCCGCCTCGGAGAAGCGGATGCCGAAGAGCTCGAGATCCGGTCCTCGACGGCCCACGCCCGGTCCGCCGGTCAGCGTGCGCGCCTCGCGGAACACGTGCTCGCCGAGGAACACGAGCCCCAGGGTCACGATGGCCAGGTAGAGGCCGCGCAAGCGCACCGCGATCGGGCCGACGATCAACCCGGCGACCGCCGCGACGATGCCGGCGGCCGGCAGCCACACCCACATCGGCATCCCGAAGCCCACCAACCGTCCCTCGGGATCGCCGCCCAGCACCGCGGCGGTGTAGGCCCCGAGGCCGAGGAAGAAGGCGTGGCCGAGCGAGACCTGCCCGGCATAGCCGGTGACCAGGTTCAGCCCGATCGCGCCCACCGAGGCGATCAACCCGAGGGTGAACACCAGCAGCAGGTCGTCGGTGAAGAAGAAGGGCACCGCGAAGGCGACCAGGATGAGCAGGACGGTCGACCGACGCTTGGCGGGCGAGTTGATGAGCGCCATGTCCTGCCGGTAAGCCGTGTGCAGGCGGGGCCGTCCGCGCGGCGGACGGGGAGTGCGGCGTGGCGACGTGACGGTGGCGGTCATACCCGCTCCACCTCCTTGGTGCCGAAGAGTCCATAGGGTCTGACGAGCAGCACGAGGAACATCAGCGCGTAGGGGGCGACCAGCGCGAAGTTGGCCCCGAGGAACGGAGCGACGCTCGGCTGATAGACCGCCGTGAGGGACTCGACGATGCCCACGGCGAGGCCGCCGATGACCGCTCCTGGAAGGCTGTCCAGGCCGCCGATGATGATCGCCGGCAGTGCCTTCAACGCGATGATCCAGGTGTTCTGCTCCATGCCGGCCGATCCCGCCGCCACGAAGGTTCCCGCGATGGCCGCTAGGCCGCCGGCGATCGCCCAGGCGAGGGCGAAGATCGCTCCCACCCGGATGCCCTGTGCGAGGGCCGTCTCCTGGTTGAGGGCGGTGGCCCGCATCGCGAGGCCCGCCTTGGCGTAGCGGAAGAACAGCACCAGGGCGATGACCGTCAGCAGGGTGACGACCATCAGCGAGACCCGCTGGTGGCTGATCGACAGCCCCAGGAACTCATAGCGTCGCGAGCCGTTCGGGAAGGTCACGATGCGCGGGTCGGGGCCCATGTAGCGGTTGGCGAAGATCCGCAGCACGATGTCCACGCCGATGGTGATGATGGCGAGGGTGAACACCGGCTTGCCGACCATCGGGCGTAGCGCGAGTCGCTCGACGGCCATGCCCAGCAGCGCGCCGAGCAGCACCGCGACGGCGAGCCCGGGCCAGAACGGGAGGCCGACCTGCGTGGTCAGGTGGTAGGTGAAGAGACCACCGCAGACCATGAGCGCCGGCTGGGCGAAGCTGATGACGTGCGTGGCCTTGTAGATCATCACGTAGCCGAGGGCCAGCAGGGCGTAGATGGCGCCCTGGGTGAAGCCGTTCAACACGGCCTGAGCGAAGGTCGTCATGCCGTCACCTGCCTGAAAGGGAGTCGGTGGTGAGCAGGCGACGGCATGCCCGTGTTGGTTGTTCGCTCGCTGCGCTCGCTCATGCCGTCACCTCTTTCTCGGGGGCCTCGTCGTACATGTCGGCGATCTCGGCGGCGAACTGCCGCGTGATCGCGGGGCGCTTGATCTTCTGGGTCGCGGTCAGCTCGCCCTGCTCGTGATCGAGCTCCTTGGGCATGAGCCGGAAGCGCTTGATCGTCTCGACGGAGGCGAACTTGGTGTTCGTGGCTTCGACGACCTCCTGCACCAGCTCGACGACCTCGGGCTTCTGCGACAGGTCGCGGTAGGTGGTGAAGGCCAGCTTCCGTCGCTGGGCCCAGTCGCCGACGGTGTCGAGCTCGATGCCGATGAGCGCTGTGAGGTACTTGCGACGGTCGCCGATGACGATCGCCTCCTTGATGTACGGCGAGGACTTCAGGCTGTTCTCGATCTCACTCGGGGAGATGTTCTTGCCGCCCGCGGTGATGATGATGTCCTTGATCCGGTCGGTGATCTTCA
>JAEZEJ010000040.1 GCA_023417775.1 Actinomycetes bacterium
GATGTGGTCGGGGTGCGGGTAGCCGCCGTTCTCGTCGTAGGTGGTCAGCACATGCGGACGGAAGGACCTGATGAGCCGGACCAGCGGCGCGGCCGCCTCCTCGATCGGCACCAGCGCGAAGCAACCCTCGGGCAGCGGAGGCTTGGGATCGCCGTCGGGCCAACCGGAGTCGACGAAGCCGAGCCAGTCCTGGGTCACGCCGAGGATCTCGCGCGCCCGATCCATCTCCTCGCGGCGGATCTCGGTGATGAGCTCGGGATTCTCGATGATGCCCGGATGCTCGAATCCGGGGTTGAGGATCGAGCCTCGCTCGCCGCCTGTACAGGTCGCGACGTGGACGTCGACGCCCTCGGCCACGTACTTGGCCGTGGAGGCGGCGCCCTTGCTCGATTCGTCATCGGGATGGGCGTGCACGTGCATGAGTCGAAGTCGTTCGTCCACGGACCTATCTTTCCACGCAGGTGGCGACGATCCGCCCTCGCGGGGCATTTGTGAGAATAGAGCCATGACCGATCTGACCGAGCGCTATGGCCGCAAGCGGGCGGTGCCCCGCTGGGTGCTGCCCCTCGTCGCGGTCATCGGTATCGGACTCGGCATCGCCTGGGCCGCTTGGACCGCCTGGGACGATGTCCCGCCCTATCAGTCGGAGGTCTTCGGCTTCGAGGTCCAGGACGACGACCTCACCACCATCACGATCAATGTCTACCGCAGCGAGGACATCGCGCTGGAGTGCGAGGTCTACGCACAGGCCGAGAGCAAGGCGATCGTCGGCGAGACCGTCGTGGAGATTCCGGCGACGCCCCGCAACACCCGGGTCACGGCGGAGATCATCACCGAGCATCGCGCCACCACGGCTGTCATCCGGACATGTGAACCGGCCTGATCCCTGGTAGAGTCGGATATTCAACCCCGGGTGGTGACCCGGGGTTCCGTACGTGGAGGAGGCATCATGACGCCCATCGAGTCTGACACCATCTGGGTCACTCAGGAGGCCTACGACCGCTTGTCGGCCGAGCTCGATCACCTCAAGAACGAGGTGCGTGCCGACATCACGGCCAAGATCGCAGCCGCCCGCGACGAAGGCGATCTGAAGGAGAACGGCGGCTACCACGCCGCCCGCGAGGAGCAGGGCAAGACCGAGGCGCGCATCCGCCAGCTGGAGGACATGCTGCGTCGCGCCGAGGTCGGCGAGGCTCCCGCCGATGACGGCCTCGTCGAGCCCGGCATGAAGATCACCATCCGCTTCGAGGGCGACACCGACACCGAGACCTTCCTGCTCGGTTCGCGCGAGCTCCTCAGCATGGACTCCAGCGTCGACCTCGACATCTACTCGCCCACCTCTCCGCTCGGGACCGCGATCTCGGGCAAGAAGGTCGGCGACACCGCAAGCTACGAGGCACCGAACGGCAAGAGCCTCTCGGTGGAGATCGTCGACGCCAAGCCCTTCTGAGCGATCCGCTCATGCGAACGCCCCGGCCCACGGCCGGGGCGTTCGTCGTTGAATGCGGAGCAGCTGCCCGCCGGTAGGCGCCCTCAGATGAGGTCGTAGCCGAGATCGAGCAGATGGGAGCGCAGGTTCTCCCGGTGCTCGGGGCCGCGGGTGGCCACCTGCAGTGCGACCTCCACCTGACGCACACCCAGCGCCTCGGAGGCCCGGTCATGGTTGACGTTCAGGACGTTGACATCGTTCTTGGCCAGCTCCGTCAGCAGACGCATCAGCTCACCGGGACGATCGGAGATCCGCACCCGGAACATCATGAAACGGCCCGCCGATGCCAGACCGTGGCGGATGACCTCGAGCAGCAGCAGCGCATCGATATTGCCACCGGACAGCACCGTCGCCACCGGACCCTCGAACTCGCCGGGATGTTCGAGCAGGGCGGCCACCCCGGCGGCGCCCGCGGGCTCGACCAGCAGCTTGGCCCGTTCCAGCAGGCCGATGAGGGCGGTGCTCAGGGTGTCCTCGCCGACCGTGATGACCTCGTCGACGTACTCGTGGACGACATCGAAGGGCACCTGACCCGGCCGCGCGACCGCGATGCCGTCGGCCATCGTCGGACCCAGCTCGGTGAGCATCGGCTGGCCACCGGCCAATGACGCCGGCCAGGCCGCCGCCGACCCCGCCTGCACGCCGAGTACCCGGATATCGGGCCGCTCCGAGCGCAGCAACGCGATCCCCGCCGCCAGTCCCCCACCCCCGAGCGGCACCAGAATCGTCCGCACATCGGGGTGCTGTTCGAGGATCTCCAGACCCACGGTGCCCTGTCCCGCCACGATGTCGCGGTGGTCGAAGGGGTGGATGAGGACGGCCCCGGTCTCCCCGCTGAAGGTCTCCGCCGCCTCGAGGGCGGCCGTGACGTCCCGTCCCTCGAAGCGGACGTCCGCGCCGTAGCCGAGGGTCGCCTGGACCTTGGGCAGCGCAGCGCCCTCGGGCATGAAGATCGTGGCGGCGATCCCCAGCTGACGGGCCGCTAGCGCCACCCCCTGAGCGTGATTGCCGGCGCTGGCAGCCACCACGCCACGGGCGCGCTCCGCCTCGCTCAGCCGCGCCATGCGGACATAGGCGCCACGGACCTTGAAGGATCCGGCGCGCTGCAGGTTCTCGCACTTGAGATGCACCGAGGTGCCGGCGACATCGGCGAGCCACCGCGAATGGGCCAGCGGAGTGACCTCGGTGACGCCGGACAGGAGGTCGCGCGCCGCGCGGACATCATCGAGATTCACGCGTCCACCTTAGTCGTCCCCCGAGACGGCGAACGCCCGGCCCCCCCCCCCCGGCGCGGGGGGCGGCCCGGGGCCGGGGGGG
>JAEZEJ010000078.1 GCA_023417775.1 Actinomycetes bacterium
CCCCCCCGCCGTCCCGGGCGGTGTCCTCCGGGGCCGGAGACCGCCCGGGGTCAGCCCGCGTTGTAGTCGTAGTCGTAGGAATACTGGTTGGCGTCCACATCGACGGTGGTCTCCGTCGGCGCGTAGGTGTTGCCCGAGCCCTGCTCGTAGTAGTCGCCGCCGTAGGAGCTGCCGCCGCCCTCCTGGTAGAAGTCGCCGCCGTAGGAGTTGACGGCCCCCTGCTCGTAGTAGTCGCCGCCGTAGGAGCTGCCGCCACCGTCCTGGTAGAGATCGCCGCCGACGGAGTTGTCCTGGGACAGGTCCACGCCGACATCGCCCACGTTGACCGAGTTGTCCTCGACCGTCGTGTTGCCCGAATCGGTGATCGAGTTGTCCGACAGGTCGACATCGCCGACGTTCACCGAGTTGTCCTCGACCACGGTGTTGCCGATGCCGCCGGTGTTGGACCCGTTCTCCCAGTAGTCGCCGCCGACCGAGTTGTCCTCGGACAGATCCACCGCCAGCGTGCCGACGCTGATGGAGTTGTCGTTGTTGAGTGAGTCGGTGATGGCCACCGTGTTGCCCGAGTCGGTGGTGTTGCCGGAGTTGCGGTTGTCGGTGTTGCCGATGCCGCCGGTGTTGGACCCGTTCTCCCAGTAGTCGCCGCCGACCGAGTTGTCCTCGGACAGATCCACCGCGACGTCGCCCACGGTGATCGAGTTGTCGTCGGTGGTGGTGTTGCCCGAGTCGTTGATCGAGTTATCCGACAGATCCACCGCGACGTCGCCGACATTGATCGAGTTGGCCGAGGTGTCCGAGGTGTCGTCGGTGGTGGTGTAGCCCGAGTCGTTGATCGAGTTATCCGACAGATCGATGTCGCCCACGTTGATCGAGTTGTCGTCGACTGTGGTGTTGCCGGAGTCGTTGATCGAGTTATCGGAGTTGTCGTCGACCGTGGTGTTGCCCGAGTCGTTCACCGAGTTATCCGAGAGATCGACCGACACATCGCCGACATTGATCGAGTTGTCGTCGACCGTCGTGTTGCCGGAGTCGTTCACCGAGTTGTCCGACAGATCGATGTCGCCGACATTGATCGAGTTGTCGGAGTTGTCGGAGTTGTCGTTGCCGATGCCGCCGACATTCGAGCCGTCCTCCCAGTAGTCACCGCCGACCGAGTTGTCCTCGATCGTGGTGTTACCGGAGTCGTTCACCGAGTTGTCCGAGTTGTCGGTGATCGTGGTGTTGCCCGAGTCGTTCACCGAGTTGTCGGAGTTGTCGTTGCCGGTGTTCTCGGCGTTGTTCTGGTTCCCGCCGACCGTGGTCGAGTTGTCGTTACCCGTGTTCTCGGCGTTGTTCTGATTGCCGCCGATGGTGTTGCCGGTGTTCTCGGCCTCGTTCTTGTCGCCGCCGACGTAGTTGCCGGTGCCTTCGGCGTTATTCTGGTTCCCGCCGATGGTGTTGCCGGTGTTCTCGGCCTCGTTGTTGATCTGGTCGCCGCCCAGGGTCAGCTTGCCGTCACCGTTCTGGATCATGTCCCGGCCGGCGGCCTGTCCGTTATCGGAAGCCACGAGATTCCCATTGCCGAGGACCACTGGATCCTCGGGGAGGAAGTCGCCGCCGACGGCCAGCCCCCCGTCACTGGCGAAGGCCTGGCGCACATCACCCTCAGCCCAGATGTTCTGGGCGAAGTGCGTGCCACCGTAGCTGCCGATGGCGATGTTCTTGACCAGGTAGTTGATCATCTCGCCGGGCGTGCCGCCGCCCCCGCCGGCGGCGATGGCCACCGCGCCGGGAACCGAGTTGGCGATCAACGGCGTCAGCGCATCGACATCGGCGCATGAGATATCGCCGAGCCCGGCCGCGGCCAGGGCACCGGACGAGTCGTCGGCGAAGGCCTCGGCCTTGGACGAGTCGCCCAGCAGATCGAGAATAAAGCTCAGCAGATTACTGGCGGTCACTTCCATGAGAACTCCTCTGAATCACAAGCCCGCCGCGAAATCGACCGAGCCACTGTGACGCTATGTCGACTCGTTGACCCCACCCAACGGGGACGATCCCCCTCTTTTCGTCCGCGGACCCTGCGCGCCGTCACCTGTTCAGCGGAGGTGGATTAGGGGATGGATGAGGGGATCGGGCCTCGACAACTGGGTGTCGAACCCCTATGGAGGACCCGGTCGCTGGATTAGACTCACACTCGAACGGCCCCCGGGAGGGCCGATTCGCGCTCGGATCGCGGGGGTATCCGGCAACCCAGTTCACCCCTAGCGACTCGGGAAGTGTCGACATGATCGGAATCGACGTAGGTGCGACGGATGTCACGCACAGCGACGGCAGCACCTTTCTCCACCGGGTTCCCGACGCTCCCGCCGACCTTCTCGCCCGCATCGCCGGAGACCTGCCCGATGTCCGTATCGACGAGAACGGCTGCTCCTTGCGGCCCGTGCAGGAGATCTATGCGGGCATCGTCGCCCGGACGATCCCGCCGCGTCATCGTGGATCGACCGTCGCGGTGGCGGTTCCGGCCTGGTGGAGCCCGCGCGTGATGGACCAGGTGCGCTCTGCTCTCCTGGCACAGTCGATCGAGGCGCAGCTGGTCAACGAGGCCGAGGCGGCTGTCGCCGAACACCAGGCGACGGGGCATCCGATGCCGGAGACCGTGGCGGTCGTCAGCATCCGGGCGACGTCCAGCAGCGTGGCGATCGTGGAGCACTGCCAAGAGCGGCCGGCCGCACGCGTGGCCCCCGCGTTCGTCCACGACGAGGGCGGGGACCGGCTCGATGTCGCCGTCCTGCACCACCTGGTGGACGGTCTCTCGGACCTGGGCGACGCGATCGATGCCGAGGATCCGACGACCATCGCGGCCGCGCGTGACGCGCTGCGCCGCTGCCGCGAGCTACGCGAGGCGCTCTCGGTGAGCACCGTGGAGTCATTGCATCCCGAGCTGCCGGGAGCCGACCACCACCTCCGATTGGTGCGCAGCGAGCTCGAGGAGCTCGCCGCGCCCTGGATGAGCTCGGTGACCCGCATGGTGGCGTCGGCGATCGATCAGTACGAGCAGCCGGTCGACGCCGTCCTCCTCGTGGGAGGACTCGCCGCCATGCCGATGGTCAGCCAGCATCTGTCGGCCGAGCTGGCCGTCGAGGTCCTGGTCGCACAGGAGCCTCGGCTGGTGGTCGCGCGGGGTGCGCGACGACTGCTGCCCGAGGAGGTGCCGACCGGCCAGGGGAGGGGAGCGGGCTCCTGGTTCCGCGGCAGCTCGCGTCGATCGAAGAAGACGCGGGTCGATGGCCGGCGTCGGCGGGAGACCTCGCAGGTCGAAGCCCCGCCGGGGCGGGTCGCGCTCGCGCTGCCGCCCGGTTCGCTCGACGACACGGCCCCCGAACGACTCGTCGAAGAGTTCGCACCGGCCTCCGGCACCGCACGTGCCCGCGGACATCGGCAGTTGACCTCATGAGCACCGGTGCCCTTCAAGAGCTCGAGGTCTCGATGCCCGACCTGCCCGATGACGCGGTGTCCGCGCGGCGCACTCTCCAGCTGCACATCGCGCTCAGCTGCCCCGCGAACGCCGCCGAGCTCGCCCGTCGCGTCGGCCGTCCCGAGCGTGCCGTCCGCGACGACCTCGAGGCGATGATCGCCAACGGCGCCATTCATGTGCAGGAGGGAGTCCTGCGCACCTCGGCGGCATCGCGCCTGATCGCCGAGGCCTTTCCCGGCGAAGTCCGCGAGATCCACGATCTGGTGCTCGCCGATCTGGATGCCGCGAGCATTCGCCCGGCCACGCTGATCGCCCTGGCCGAGTCCGGATGCCGCGACGCGAAGCTGCTCGGGCAGCTGGTCCGCGTCGTGAACGAACATCCCGACGGCGCATCGGTCGCCGCGACCCTGACCTCGGTGGCCCGAGCGACCGGACTCGACCAGGATGACGTGCACCTGCTGCGCGCCACCGACGCGTCCGTCCGGGGACGGACGGAGCTCGTGCTGCGCCTCACCGAGGGCCTCGTCACCGCGGGATCGGCGGCAACCCGCCAGCGAGCCGCCATCCTGGCGGCGGGTGCGCACGTGCAGAGCGCGCGCCTCGAGCGCGCCGGGGCACTCTACCGGCATGTCGGCGGGGAGGATCTCGGACAGGACGCGGCCTGGGCGGTGATGACGGCGCTCGGCCGAGGCGATCTGGAGGCCGCCCGCACGTGGCGCGCGGCGATGGGCGATGACGCGCTGACGAGCCAGGCCTCCGGTCTGCTCGACTTCGCCGACGGACTCCTGCGCAGTGTCGAGGAGCCGGGCTCGGCATCCCTCGACCGGTTGGCCCGATCGCTCTCGGCTCTCGGCCCCTTCGGTGCCGAGCTCGTACTGCCCGACACCCCGGCGGCCGTCGGCGCGCTCTTCGCGATCAGCCACGGCGAGCCCGCCACGGCTGAGGTGCTGCTCGACCGCGCGCTGCGCGCGGGTCTCGGCGGTGAGGCGGGGCGTCGTCGTCATCTGCTCATCTCCGCCTGGTCGCTCATGGTGCAAGGACGGCTGCACGCCGCCGACCGACACGTCGAGTCCCTCGGCTCCCCAGAAGAGCTGGGGGACCGGGACCTGCTGTTCTACTGGGGATTGCGCGCCGGCCTCGCCCGACGCCGCGGCGATGCGCACGAGACCCGCGCCGCCTGGCGGGAGTTCCGCGATCGCACGCTCGGCGTCAGTCTGAGCCTGTACGACCTGCTCCCGCTGGGGGAGATGATGGTGGTGGCGGCGCGGCTGCACGATGGCGAGAGGGTCGCTCCGATGGTCGAGCAGGCGCTCGCCGTGCTGGAGGGACTCGGACATCCGCCCTCGTGGGCTGCTCCGCTGCACTGGTGCGGCGTCCAGGCGGCCTTCCAGAGCGAGGACCCGGCGGCTCTCATGCCCCACGCCAATGCGCTCGCGACGGCAGCCGCACGCAGCGCCTACGCCGCGACCCTGGCCCAGGCCGGCCGCACCTGGCTGGACGTCCTGCGCCGGGAGGCCGATCTCGCGGCGGTGGAGGTCAGTGTGCGCGAGCTCGCTGCCACGGGCCACGTCTGGGACGCGTCGCGGCTCGCCGGCCAGGCGGCGCTCCAGCATCCCGATCGTGAGGGGACCCTCGCGATGATGCAGCTGGCCCGTGAGGTCAGCAAAGGCCAGCAACAGGCTCAGGCCTCCCCGCCGCGGGCCTCGACGCTCACCGCGAGGGAGCTGGAGGTCGGCCGGCTGGTGCTCGACGGGCAGGGCTATCGAGCGATCGGCGAACAGCTGTTCATCTCACCGAAGACGGTCGAGCACCATGTGGCGCGGATCCGCAACCGGCTGGGTGCCACCAGTCGAGGTGAGCTCCTCGAGATGCTGCACGACATCGTGACCGCGACGGATCGGTGAGCCGGGGGAGGGGAGGGGTGCCGGCGCTCGGGCTACTCCGGTGTCGCTCCCGCCTCCCGGAGCAGGCGCGCGACCTCGCCGCGTGACGACAGGCGGAGCTTGCGGAGCACATTGGAGACATGCGAACGCACCGTCGCCACCGAGACGACCATCGACTCGGCGATCTGATTGTTCGAGCGTCCTTCGGCCAGCTGCTCGACGATCTGTCGTTCACGATCGGTGAGTGTGGCGAGGAGACGCGCGCCGGGGCTCTGAGCGGCCGGGGACGCGGGGGAGAAGCGAGCACGAACCGCCGACAGATAGGCCTCGGCGCCGAGGCGCTCGAGGATCGCGATGGCCTTCTCGGTGACCCGACGTGCCTCCTCGTGGGCGCCCTGTTCGCCCAGGAAGACGCCGAGATCGGCGAGAGTCAACGCCAGCGGGAGGGGGAGACTGTCACGAGCCACGGCGGACTCATAGTGGCGTCGAGCGGCCGATGCGTCGCCGCGCGCCTCGGCGAGACGTGCGCGCAGCCAGTCGAGGGTGCCCCAGTACTCCAGCCAATGGACGTCCCGCCAGACGGCCAGCTCCTCGATCAGGTCGGATGCTTGATCCAGCCGGCCCAGATCGATGAGGGCGAGGGCACGGTAGGTGAGATAACCGCGGTGGGTATTGGACAGCCGATCGACCGTCGGCCCCTGGCTCGCGTGCAGCACCCCTTCGGGGTCGCCCGCCGCGCGGGCCGCCTCGCATTCGGCCATGACAGCGGTGTCCGCCGCATAGCCCTCCCACATGATCTCGTGCTGGTGCCGGGCCTGTTCGAGGTGGCGCTCCACGTCGCGGCCGCCTCGGATCGCCGCGATGATGGCGCGCAGGGCGGCGAAGGTCGGCCGGGTCTCGACATCGAGGGCGTCGAAGGCGATCTCCTCTGAGAGATCGATGAGCGTGCCCGCCTCGGCGTAGTCACCGCGCAGGACGAGACAGTCGGCCAGGATGAGCCGAGCCGTGCCGGCCGCCCACGGCTCGCTGACGCGGTCGAGGAGTTCCACACCCCGGCGGGCGAGACGTTCGCCGCTGGTGAAGCGACCGAGGGCCAGCTCCGCACCGCTCACGGCGACGAGGCTGTCGACCTTCAGCGGACCGTCGGGCATCTCCTCGATCCGCCGTTCCAGCTCGGGTAGCGCATCGGCGACGGCGGACATCTCGAACATCCGCTGATCGTGGACCGTGCGGTAGCAGTCCAGCAGCACCAGATACTCCTGCGGCGCGACCATCCAGGCGAGCCGTGCATCACCCAGCTCGGTGGCATCGGCAGGGGCCTGTTCGAACAGCGTCCGCGCGTGGTCGATGAGCAACGGGACCATCGACGGGTCGTTCGTACGCATCGTCATGATGACCACGAGGAAGGAAAGGAAGGCCGAGATGGTGCGGTCATCCGGGTCGGGGCTCTCCAGCGAGAGCAGCGCCATCACCTGCTCCTGGGGGAGCTCGCTCTCCACCCGGTGGGCGGCGAGCACGATGAGGATGAAGTCACGGAGCGCCGACGGGGGGAGCTGCTCGTATTCGTCCGCGAGATCGAGGATCAGATAGCCGGTCTTGCCGCGGATATGCGCCACGGCGAGGCTGATCAGCAGCTCCTGGCGCGTGGCGGTGTCGTCGGCGAGCTCCAGCGCGGTCCGCAGGATGTCCGAGGCGTTGCCGAATCCGCCGTGATCGAGGGCCTCCGAGACGTAATAGGTCACCTGTTTGCCGAGCTCATCGGACCACTCCTCGGCGCCTTGCAGGGCGTGGCGCGCGGAACGATAGCCCGAGGTGATCACGGCGAGGGCCCGGGAGATCGCACGTACCCGGTCGGCGGCGATGGTGTCGCGGATGGCCTGGGCGACCAGAGCATGCCGGGGGACGATGGTGGCCCCGAAACCGGACTCGCTCAGCACTCCCGCGGCGCTCGGCTCCGCCAACTCGACGCGCTCGCCGAGCAGATCCGCGGCGGCATGGAGGTCGGCTCGGGACATCTCGTGTCCGGCGAGGCAGACGATCTCGGTCGTCGCGCGGGCCGGTGGGCTCAGCTCGCGGAAGCCGTGGAGCAGGGGATTCTCGTCGCTGGTCCCGCCGCGGATCGGCAGATCCCAGATCAGGTGGAGATGGGCCACCTCGTCGGGCGTCAGCTGACGCAAGATCGCGTCCAGGCGCAGGAACGAGCCGCTGGTCGCCTTCAGCAGCCGCTCGCCGGTGCGCGCTGAGACTCCAGTGCCGAGGCGGTCCGCGGCGAAGGCGCGGATCTCCTCGGTGGTGAGCGGGTCGATCTGGTGGATCAGGTCCTGCGTGCTGTGCGCGATGAGCTCGGCGAGCACCTGTCCGAAAGACCCCTGTTCGTAGGGGGTCCGCGCACCGAAACCGAGAAGGACGTGCCGGCGATGGATCCGGGGGATCACGTACCTCAGTACCCGCTGTGATTCTGTATCGATCCATTGAACATCGTCGATGAGCACGATGGCGCCGTCCGCTGCACTCTCGCGGAAGCGGCGGAGGCATTCACGGGCCACCGGGATCGGCTGCGTCTCGCGATCGGGCTCGAAGTCCCAGCCGTCGAACAGCCCGCTGGCGGCGAAACGCTCGATGAAGCTGTAGGGCTCGCCGCTCTCGATCTCATCGGCATTGGCGAAGTAGACCGGCCAGGAGCTCGATTCCTGGCCGGCGATGCCGAGCTCGCGCAGGAGGAAGGTCTTGCCCATACCCGCCATGCCTTCGACCAATAGGGTGAGGCCGCCTTGGGCCACGGCCTTCTGCACGACATCGGCGGCGAACCGCCGCCGCCCGAAGGCAGGCGAATACGGCGAGTCCCGAAGCATGGCCTCAGAGTAACCTCGCGAGACCATCGTGTTACGCCGGTTCGACCTGGTCCAAGCGAGCCATTTTCCGCTAGTCACCGCCTAGATCGGACCCTGGGCGGACGACAGGAACTCCCGTTTCGTCCGAGATCAGCGGGACGCTGACCGGGTCGGGACGACTCGGGAGTTCCTGTGCTGACACCACGCGTGAAATGATCCGATAATGCACATTATGTCAACTTGCGTGTGGGAGGGCCGCTCGTCGGTCAGGCGATGGCGCGGTAATGGAAATACCATCCGTTGGCCGTGAAGCCGCCCTGCTTCGGGTAATACGTGCATCCCTGACTGATCTTCGTCCACGACGAGATGTACGAGCGCTTGGCGGTCTCACAGGCGCTCTTGGACGAGAACGGTCCGACGCCGATATTCGGCGTGACGGCCTGGGCCGAGCCCGCGCTGGCGAGCGTGAGAGCACCCACGCCGACCACCGTGCTGGCAGCCATCATCCCGCCGACGACAGAGGTGGACAGTCGCTTCTTCCAGGTAGTAGTCATGTTCGCGACGTTAACAACCATCGACCGTCGTCGCGAGGCGCGATGAAGCCACCGACACCGTTATTAAGCTGGAATTCCAGGCCCGATAGGATTTCCCATCACCGCGCGTCTCCCCCGGACCCGGCGGCGATGTGGAGGAGATGCTTCGGATCTGGTGTCGCTGCGATGCCGGCCGTCGCAGGAGATGACGGCGTCAGCCGGCCGCGGAGCCGCGGACGATGCCGCGGACATAGGCCGCCTGCCCGGCGTGCTGCAGTCCATCGGCGGTGACGCTGACGAGGCGGACCGCGAGCGAGACCGGCGGATCCCAGCTGTCGTCGACGATCCGGTCCAAGTCGTCGTCACGGAGGGTCTTCACATAGCGCCGCGTGCGTTCGGTGACCGCCCGCAGGTAGTCCGCCAGCAGATCCGCCGAGGCTGTCACCGAGCCGACCTGTTCGCTGCTGTGCCCGAAGCCCGTGTCCTCTGCCGGCAGCGGGAGATCGAAACGCTCCTGCCACCCCTCGGTGATCCAGGCTTGTGCTCCCCCGCAGGCATCCGCGATGTGGTCGTCCTGCACGCGCGCCAGATGCCACACCAGCCAGGCGATCGAGTTGTTCCCGCCGGGCCGCTGAGTCAGCTCGTCGACGGACAATCCGTCGACCGCGCTCACCGCGGCCCCCTCGATCCGAGTGAAGGCATCGTCCAGGAGTTCCGCTGTCGTGACCATGCCCTCCAGGCTACGGCCGGTGCGGCTCCCCTGCCATCGGCCGATGGGTCGTCCTCATCGTCGCCGTGCACTCGGTGCGGACCATCCTCGCCGCATCGACAGCAGACGCAACACGAGGCAGACCAGCGCCGGCAGCACGTACACGATGCCGACGGTGTCGAAGGCCTCGGCGACCGTGGTGAGCGTGGCACCGACGATCGCCGGAATGGCGTACAGCTCACCGCTGAACACCACTGGAGTCCGGCCGGACAGGACATCGCGCACGATCCCTCCGCCGACGGCCGTCAGTACGCCCAGCAGCACGGCCGTCGCGGGAGCGATGTCGTGACTCAGCGCCGCGATCGTGCCGGTGACACAGAACGTGGCGAGCCCGACGGCATCGAGCAGCATCACCACCCGTTCACGGCGAGCCACTCGATCGTGCTGCCAGAACACCAGCGCGGCGGCGAGGGTCGCCGTCAGCAGCCGCTCCCAGCTCGCGACGTTGACGGGCGGAGCGACGCCGAGCAGGACATCTCGGAGCACTCCTCCCCCGAGCCCGGTCATCATCGCCAGCACCACGAGACCGACGATGTCGAAGTCCCGTCGGACGCCGACCAGGGCGCCGGTCATGGCGAAGACGAAGATGCCCGAGAATTCCAGCACCGCCAGCACGGTTGCGGTCACCACGACATCGTAGGCGGTGACTCGGCCGCGACCTGCGCGACTCCCGACCGCGGCCGCCGACGAAGGATGTGATTCTGCGGCGGCTATGACAGCCACGAAAGCACATCCTTCCAGCCAGGGCGGCCGCTCCACCTGGCCACCGAGGGAGCGCTCGCTGACCGCCTCGCCCACGGGAGCACCGCCGAACTGGAACAGCACCACCCGCCCCGGTGTGGTTCGAGGTTGCTCGGGGAGAGAGCCGCCACAGGCAGTGTCGGCCTCGGCGCAGGGATCATCCCCGCTTGCGGGGAGCACTACTGCTAGTGCAACTTTCCACGCGTGTCGTGCGGATCATCCCCGCTTGCGCGGGGAGCACGTCGGGGACATGGAGATCCGCCCAAGCGCCGACGGATCATCCCCGCTTGCGCGGGGAGCACACTTGTTGACCTGGGTAAACGTAGCCGATTGGCCGGTTTCAGCATCGCTTTCTACCACGCACAGGACCCACACCGGTGGGGTGTGGACGAAGCCAGAAAGTGTCAGCGGACTCCTCTAAAGTAGGAATCAGATCGAACACCAGTTCGACATTGATGGTTTCTCGGTTCAAGGGGGTGGATGAGGATGGTCGCGCAGCACATCGAACCCACCACGACGCCGCTGGCGGCGGAGTTGGCAGCCCTGCAGGGGGTGATCGATCGTCTCGGCCCCCTCGTCCGGGCGGGACTGACACCGGTCGAGGCGCAGCAGGTCACTCAGGTGGTGGGGCGGGTGAAGAACCGTCTCGATGCCCTCACCCTCCACGCAGCCCGGATCATCCACGACAGTCGCCTCGCCAGACGGCAGGGCGCCGCCAGTACGGGTGACCTGTTGGGTCGTGACCTCGGGAACGACGGAGCCGCGGGGAACCGGCTCCTCGGCATCGCGAGGGAGGTGTCTGAACAGTCGCTCACCGACCAAGCCCTCTCCTCCGGCGACCTGACATTGAACCAGGCGCGGATCATCGCCGACGGGTTGAAGAACCTCCCCACCGGAACCACACCCGAGCAACGGGTCACCGCTGAACAGACCCTGATCGACGACGCCAGTTTGTTGACGCCGAAGGATCTACGTTCCCGTGCGGATCGGATCGCGGACCAATGGGCCACCCCACGGGACGTCGACCGGCACGAATCCGAATTGTTGACCGAGCGCGAGGCACGGGCGTGGGACAACACGCGCCTGTCGATGTGGGCGAATGGTGACGGCACCACCACTGGTCGGTTCACGATCCCCGACGCACAAGCCGCCATGCTCAAGACCGTCCTCGACGCCTACGCGTCACCCAGGCGCGTATCCATGCTCGGACAGGAACGCACCGACGAGTACACCACCCGCGTCGGTCAGGGATTCTGCGAACTCATCGAACGAGTCCCGACCAACCGGTTGCCCAACCACGGCGGGAACAACGTCCTCGTCACCGTCAACATGAACCTCACCGACCTCCAAGCCCGTCTCGAAGACGCCGCACCCGCCACCATCACCACCGACGGCACCCGCCTCTCACCCGGACAAACCCGCAGGCTCGCCTGTGACGGGAAACTGCTGCCACAAGTCTTCGGAGGGGAATCCGTCCCCCTCGACCTCGGGAGAGAAGAACGCTTGTTCACCCGACACCAGCGCATCGCGATCACCAACCGAGACCACGGTTGCGCCGCACCCAGATGCGACCGGCCACCCGGATGGTGTGAGGGTCATCATGGGGATCGGACCTGGGCCGACGGCGGCGCGACTGACGTGAAAGAAGCCATCTCCGTTTGCGCGGAGCACCACCGACAGATCCACACCGGACACCTCCAATGCCGTCTGAATCCCCACGACGGCGTCCCCGAATTCCGACAACCCGGAACCACCCAATGGAAACGCCACCACCGATGGCGACCTCAGTGATGACCGCGAACGTACCCTGGTCACGAGGTGGTTCGATGACGCGTGATGACAGCCGCCAACGTGCCCTGCGCTACCGGATCGGCGACGACGATGCGGCCGAGCCGAGCGAGCATGAGGCCGGCCGGGATCGTCGACTCGAGGCCCAGCCGCTGTGGGTCGACCAGCAGATCCGATCGGCCATGGAGCGCGGCGACTTCGACGACCTCCCTTATGCGGGCAAGCCTCTCCCCGACCGGCTTCTGGACAAGGATCCCGACTGGTGGGTCAAGCAGCTCATCGAGCGCGAGCGGGTCAGCGGAGTGCTGCCGCCGGCGCTCCAGCTGCGCAAGGACGACGCCGCGCTGGACGCCCTGCTCGACTCGATCTCCTCCGAACGCCGGGTCCGCGAGGAGGTCGACGCCTTCAACGCCCGCGTCATCGAAGCGCGCCGGCAGCTGCTCGGCGGACCACCCGTGATCAGTCCCCTCCGCGATGTCGACGCTGAGATCACCGCCTGGCGCGAGCGCACCGAGCGGCGCCGAGCCGCCGCACAGCACCGACACGACACCCCGGCGGTGCGAGCATCACGGTGGCGCTGGCGGCGTCGCCCATGACCCTTCGCATCCAGCTGCCGGGTCGCTATGACCTCCGTCGATCGCTGAGCCCGCTGCGACGAGGCCCCTACGACCCCACCTTTCGCATCATCGGCGGTGACCTCTGGAATGCCGTGCGCTCCCCCGCCGGGCCAGCGACGCTGCGACTGCGACAACTCGCTCCTACCGTCGTCGAAGCACGCCTCTGGGGCGACGGCGCCGACTGGGTCCGCGAGCGCCTCCCTGAACTGCTGGGCGTCGCCGACACCCCGCAGGACTTCTCCCCCGACGACACGTTCATGACCGAACTGCACCGTCGCACTCCCGGACTGCGCCTGCCGCGCACCCACCGCGTCCTCGACGCCCTCGTCCCCGCGATCATCGAACAGAAGGTCCTCGGTGTGGATGCCTTCACCGCCTGGGGCCGCATCATCCGCCACGCCGGGACCCCGGCGCCCGGACCAGCTCCCGCCGGGCTCATCGCTCCGCCCGATGCCGGCGGATGGTCATCCGTCCCCTCCTGGGAATGGCACCGTGCCGGGGTCGGACCGCAGCGCTACCGCACGATCCAAGCGGCAGTGCGAGTCGGCGACCGGCTCCAAGCGCTCCCCGCCCCACAGCTCGCCGCCGCCCTCGCCCCCATCCCCGGGGTCGGACGCTGGACGATCGCCGAAACAGCGGCCCGCGTGCACGGTGACCCCGATGCGGTCCCCTGGGGCGACTACCACCTCGGTCGTCTCGTCGGGACGGCCCTGGCCGGTCGGATCGTCGACGACGATGACACCATCGCGGAGCTCCTCGCTCCGTATGCGCCGCACCGCTACCGGGCGCTCCGTCTGCTCGCCCTCCATGTGCGGGTGCCGCGCCACGGGCCCCGACGCTCGCGGGTCGACCACCGCGCCCGCTGATCGGCGGCATTCGAGTCGCGGCGATCCCGATGTCGCCTGAGAATCGAGGCGTGGAGCAGCGATTCACCGGACACATCGCCGGCCTCGGCACGACCTCGGGTGTGCGCCTCGTGGTCGGCATCTGGGAGCACTCCCCCTTCGGCCGCTTCGGCGACGTGATGGTCGAAGAGCCCTCCGGGCAGCGGACCCTGCTGGCACCCACAGACGAGATCGCCGATTTCGTCGCCGGTACCTACACCTTCGATGCCACCGATATCGCGCCGCTGACCGTCACCATCCACCACGCTCTCTGGGCCGTGCGGCACCGATCGCTCACCCTCGACTGGCAGGTCGGCCGGCGCCGCCTTCTCGGCGGCCTGCTGCGCGCGGTGCCCGCGGCAGTGCGCGGCAGCGAGTCCTGGGCGCGCGCCATCGACCCCGCGGCGCGGCTACTGCAGCCCGGGGTGCGCACCCACGGGTCCGCCGGCAATGGCCGTACCGAGTGGTACGCCGCCGACGACCTCCATCGCATCGTGGCCGCGACCGGCACCTGGCGCGGCGCCTCCCTCGGCACCCTCGCGCCGCTGACCCCTCCGGTCTCCTTCGGATTCTCCTCGGCTCCCCGCAGTCCCTCGCTGACCCGGGTGACGAGCGTCATCCGCGAGGGGGACGCCCGTTAGAGTGCCGACTATGGACGCCCAGATCAGGACCGAGAGCGAACTGCGCGAGATCCTCGGCGAACCGCACCCCCGCATCCGGGACAAGGACCTCGACCGGCTCGCCGACGTCCATCGGACCTTCATCGAGTCCTCGCCCTTCTGCCTCGTGGCGACCAGCGGAGCCGATGGCAGCTGCGATGTCTCACCTAAGGGCGACCCTGCCGGGCAGCTCGCGATCGTGCTCGACGACCGGCGTCTCGCCTTGGCCGAGCGCCCGGGCAACCGGCGTGCCGACGGCTTCGTGAACCTCCTCGCCAATCCGCACATCGGCCTGATCTTCATCGTGCCCGGTCGCGGCGACACGCTGCGGGTCAACGGGACCGCGCGGTTGCTCCGCGATGCCCCGTACTGCGAGCGGCTGGAGGTCAAGGGCCATCACCCGCAGGTCATCTGCGAGGTCGAGGTCGAGCAGGTCTTCTTCCACTGCTCCAAGGCGTTCCTGCGTTCACGGCTCTGGGATCCGCAGTCTTGGGACCCGGAGCATGTCCCCTCGCGGGCCCGGATCGCGCACGCCTTGGAGCGCTCCGATCAACCGCTCGCCGATGTGGTCGCCCACTACGAGAACCCGTCGTATGCGGCGAACCTCTACGACTGATCGCGAACCGCAGCGCCCTTGGCCCGGGCGGCGTCGGCCAGCTCCTCCTGGAAGCGCAGCACCCTTTCGGTGAGCGCCTGGTCCCCGGCGGCCAGCATGCGCACCGCCAGAAGACCGGCATTGCGGGCATTGCCGATGGAGACGGTGGCGACGGGCACGCCCGCGGGCATCTGCACGATCGACAGCAGCGAGTCCATGCCGTCCAGGTACTTCAGCGGCACCGGCACCCCGATCACCGGGAGCGGCGTGACCGCGGCGAGCATGCCGGGCAGGTGAGCCGCTCCCCCGGCCCCGGCGATGATCGCCTCGAGACCCCGTCCGTGGGCCTGGCGACCGTAGTCGAGCATCTCCGCCGGCATCCGATGGGCTGAGACGACATCGGCCTCGTAGGCGATGTCGAATTCGTTCAAGGCATCGGCCGCGGCGCGCATCGTGGGCCAGTCGGAGTCCGACCCCATGACGATGCCGACTCGAGGGCGAGGATTCATCATTCGTCTCCATCGGTGAGGATCGCGGCACTGCGGCGCGCTCGTGCCAGGACATCGTCGAGGTCGTCGCCCACCGCCGTCACGTGGCCGACCTTGCGGCCCGGCTTGACCGACTTGCCGTAGAGGTGGACCTTGACATCGGGTTCGACCGCCAGGGCGATCTCGCGCTGGGCGACCAGGTCGGTGACCCGCCCGCCGAGGATATTGACCATGACCGCCCACGGCTGGCGGGTCTGCGTCGACCCGAGCGGCAGATCGAGCACGGCGCGCAGGTGGTTCTCGAACTGACTCGTCACCGCGCCGTCGATGCTCCAGTGCCCGGTGTTGTGCGGTCGCATCGCGAATTCGTTGACGAGCACGCGGCCGTCCTCGGTCTCGAAGAGCTCGACGGCGAGCATCCCGACGACGTCGAGGCCCTCCGCGACGGTGCGAGCGATCTGAGTGGCCTTCTCCGCGAGCGCGGTCGGCAGGCCGGGAGCCGGCGCCACGGCTTCCACGCAGATGCCATCGGCCTGCCGCGACTCCACGATCGGATAGGACACGAGCCCCCCCGACGGTCTCCGCGCGATCTGGGCCGAGAGCTCACGGACGAAGGGCACCCGTTCCTCGGCGAGCAGCCGGGCATCGCGGTCGCGGACCACGGACAGCGGCTCATCGAGGTCATGGACATCGCCGACCGTCCACACGCCCTTGCCGTCGTAACCGCCGCGGGTCGTCTTGACGATGAAGGGCCACCCCACCTCCTCGCCGAAGGCACGCAGCTGCTCAGGGGCCTCCGCATCCGGCTCGATGACCCGGAAGCGCGGGCCCGGCACGCCCAGCTCGGCGAGCTTCAGCCGCATATCGCCCTTGTCCTGGGCGTAGATGAGGGCCTGGGGCCCGGGCCGGCAGGCGACGCCGTCCTGCTGCAGAGCCCGCAGATGCGCCGGGGGCACGTGCTCGTGATCGAAGGTGACGGCGTCGGCGCCCGAGACGATGCGACGCAGCGTCTCCAGGTCGGTGTAGTCCCCGACCTCATGGTCGACGATCACCTGCGCCGCGGACACATCGGGCCCTTCGGCGAGCAGGCGGATCCTGACGCCCAGGGCGATGGCGGGCTGTTGCATCATCCGGGCGAGTTGTCCGCCCCCGATCACGGCGAGTTCAGGCACGGGATCACCCTAGCGAGAGCGTCGGCCGGGGACTCAGCGGCTGCGGAAGGTTCGTCGTTCCGACACCGTGATCGGTGAGACATTGCCGAAACCGCGCAGCAGCCGAGGGGGCAGCACCCGTGTCTCGAAGTCATCGCCGAGCCGGCTCGCAGTGGCCTTGTCGATGAGGACCCGGTTGCTGCGTGCGACATGTGAGAGGCGGGCCGCCAGATTCACCGGCGGACCGAAGACATCACCCAGCCGGCTCAGCACCGAACCGGTCGCGAGCCCCACCCGCAGGCTCGGCAGTCCGTCACTGGTGGAGAGTCTCTTGACGATCTCCAGGGCGATGCGCGTCGCCTGCACCGGATCGGGGCAGACATAGAGCACCGCATCGCCGAGGGTCTTGATGACGCGCCCTCCGTGCGAGGTGATGAGATCGGTGGCGCGGGTCTCGAAGGTCTCGACGATACGCGCCAGCCCGGCATCGTCAAGCTCATTGGAGAGGGCGGTGAAGCGCGAGAGATCGGCGAAGCCGACCGACATGCTCGTGGAGAGCAGCTCCTCGTCGAGGGCACCCTGGGCCTCCAACCGCGATGCGGCGGCCGCCAGGTGACGTCGCCAGGCATGCACCATCAGCTTCTCGAAAGCGGGACCGGCGGTGGCGACCAGCGCCATCGCCGCCTGCAGTCGGCTGTCCGCGTGGCCCTCCTCGACGTCGTGCTCCAGCTGGTCGATGAGCGTGGACACCTGCCAGTCGGCGAGACGCGCCATCGTCTGGCCGACGGCGCGGGTGAGTCGGAAGGTAGTGTCCTCACCGAGCACCCCGTGGTCGATGGCGGACGCGACGATCGCGACTGCCTCGGCATCGGACTCGCCGAATGCCGCGTCATCGCCCGGGTCGGGGAATCCGAGAGCCCGCCACAGCCGCCGGGTGTTCTCGGGCGACAGCCCCCCTTGCTGGGCGACCTCGTCGCTGGTCAGGTCGAGCCGGGAGCCGAGGATGAGCGAGACGAGCTCGTCGCGCTCGTCAGCTCGATTCGCCACGGGGAACCTCCTGATGCCTGTCGTGAGCATCGAAGACCAGCTCGCTCACGGTCCGGTGGAAACGCTCGATGCGCGGGATGTCGTGGAGCTTGAGCCCCTCCTGCTGGGACGCATCGTGCACCACGAGGGTGCCACAGCCCAGGAGGCGGTCGTTCAGGTGCTTCTCGTAGTTGACGTCGTTGATCCGCATGAGCGGGATCACCCGTCCGGTGCGGGTGAGGATGCCGCGTTGCTCGACGATGCGCAGATTGGTCAGCGAGTAGGTCCACAGGTACCAGCGCAGGAAGGGCACCACGGTCGTGATGACGAAGAGGATCACGGCGACCGCGATGATGACGCCCCGGACCCAGGAGTCGCCCCGGGAACCGATGAAGCCCACCGCGAAGCCCGTGACCCCCATGAGCGCCAGTCCGAGGAGGAACGGCACGAAGAGGACCTTGATGTGGGTCCGCGTCTCCTCGACCACTTCCTCGCCGTCGAGAAGGAGTTTGCGCGAAAGGCTCATGCCGGCACCTGCCAGGAAAAACGTCGAGGATGGGCAGACGCCGGCACGACCTCCACCACCGATCGCTCGCTACGCTCGCTCATGCCGCCGATTCTGTCATGGCGCTCGCCCCCCGGGAACGCTCGTGACGGGACGCGTCATCGGGCGGGCCGGACGTGGACCACGTCCCCTGAGCTGAACGGCTGGCCGTCGACGACGAGCCTGCCGTCCATGTCGACGGTCTCGGCGATGCCGACGACCGGGTCGCCACCCGGCCGTTCGATACGGACACTCTGGCCGACGGTCACGCAGCGCTCCAGGAAGATCGCGCGCAGCCGCTCGATGGCATCGGCGGACGGATCCTCCCACCGCTCGAGCCACGTGGCGAGGCGTCTCAGCAGTTCGACCGTCAGGTCGGTGCGGTCCAGGCCCGTCGCCCCCTCGATCGCGAGGGAGGTGGCCGTGGGGACGGGCAGCTCGTCGGCTCGCAGGGAGACATTGAGACCGATACCGATGATCGCGGCGGCATCGAGGCCCGGTGTCTCGACACGTTCGAGCAGGATCCCGCAGATCTTGCGTGCGTCGACCAGGACATCGTTCGGCCACTTGATGCCCCCTCCCCTGACTCCCCGGCCGGCCACCAGGTCGTCCACGGCGAGGCCGGTGACCAGGGGCAGCCAGCTCCAGCGTGGGATCGGCACGGTCGGGCGGATCAGCGCAGACACGGCGATCCCCGAGAGGTCGGGGAGGCTGAAGCCGCGACCGAGGCGACCACGACCGGCGTCCTGTTGGTCCGTGGTCAGGACCGAGCCATCGGGGGCACCGGATCGGGCCGCCTCCGCGAGGGCCGCATTGGTACTGGCCGTGCGGCCCGGGACGAGGAGATCGCCGCCCCAGCGGGTACCGGCGAGGCGGTCGTTCAGCGCGACGGCGTCGAGCGGACTGCGGGACAGATCACAGGGACCGGGCTGAGGCGAGGAAGGCACAGTCTAAGGTAAGCCACATGACCGACGCAGCACCCGACGTCCAGCTCGAGGCACATCCCGAGCTCCACACCACGGCGGGCAAACTCGCCGATCACGAGCGCCGTACGCACGAGGCCACTGTCGAGATCGCCGAGCGTGCCGCCGAGAAGCAGCACGCCAAGGGCCGCCAGAGCGCCCGCGAGCGGATCGACCAGCTGCTCGACGAAGGCTCCTTCGTCGAGCTCGACGCCTTCGCCCGGCACCGCGCCACCGCCTTCGGGCTCGACCAGAACCGACCCCTCGGCGACGGCGTGATCACCGGCTACGGCACCATCGACGGCCGCCAGGTCTGCGTGTTCAGCCAGGACTTCAGCGTCTTCGGAGGCAGCCTCGGCGAGGTCTACGGCGAGAAGATCACCAAGGTGATGGACCTGGCGATCAAGGCCGGCTGCCCGATCATCGGCATCAACGAGGGCGCCGGCGCTCGCATCCAGGAGGGCGTCGTCTCGCTCGGCCTGTACGGCGAGATCTTCCGCCGCAATGTGCACGCCTCCGGCGTCATCCCGCAGATCAGCCTCATCATGGGCTCCAATGCCGGCGGCCACGTCTACTCCCCCGCGGTGACCGACTTCGTCGTCATGGTCGACCAGAAGTCGAATATGTTCATCACCGGTCCGGATGTCATCAAGACGGTCACCGGCGAGGACGTCTCGATGGAGGACCTCGGCGGAGCGCGTGCTCACAACACCAAGAGCGGCAACGCGCACTACATGGGTGCCGACGAGGAGGACGCGCTCGAGTACGTCAAGGCGCTCATCAGCTTCCTCCCGCAGAACAACATGGAGGAGCCGGAGCCCTTCGAGGGCGTCATCGACCTCGAGCCGAATGACGACGATCTGGCCCTCGACACGCTCATCCCCGACTCGGCCAATCAGCCGTACGACATCCGCACCGTCATCGAGACCGTGCTGGACGACCAGGACTTCCTGGAGGTCCAGCCGCTCTTCGCCCCCAATATCGTCATCGGCTTCGGTCGCGTCGAGGGGCGCAGCGTCGGCGTCGTCGCCAATCAGCCGATGCAGTTCGCCGGCACGCTCGACATCGACGCCTCGGAGAAGGCCGCACGATTCGTGCGCACCTGCGATGCCTTCAACATCCCGATCCTCACCTTCGTCGACGTGCCCGGCTTCCTGCCCGGCACCGACCAGGAGTGGAACGGCATCATCCGCCGTGGCGCGAAGCTCATCTACGCATACGCCGAGGCGACGGTCCCCCTCGTCACCGTCATCACGCGCAAGGCCTATGGCGGCGCCTACGATGTCATGGGCTCCAAGCATCTCGGCGCCGATGTGAACCTCGCCTGGCCCACCGCGCAGATCGCGGTGGTGGGCGCGCAGGGTGCTGTCGGCATCCTGTACCGCCGCGACATCGCCGGTGCGGAGGATCCCGAGGCGCGTCGGGCCGAGCTGATGACCGAGTACGAGGACACGCTCTGCAATCCCTATGTCGCGGCCGAGCGCGGCTATGTCGACGCGGTGATCCGGCCGAGCAGCACGCGCGCTGAGGTCGCGAAGGCCTTGCGCCTGCTGCGCACCAAGCGCGAGTCGCTGCCGCCCAAGAAGCACGGGAACATCCCGCTGTGAGCGAGCAGCAGGAGCAGACCCAGGTCGCACCGGTGCTGAGGGTCGTCAAGGGCGATCTCACCGAGGAGGAGCTGGCGGCGCTCGTCACCGTCGTGTCGGTCCGCAACGCGGCCGCCGCCCATGCCGCGGCTCGTCGGCCGCGTCGCGCCCGCTCCGAGTGGGGTCATCCGGTGCGTCAGCAGCGTGCACCGCTGCGCGTCGGCCCCGGGCAGTGGCGCTCGAGCGCCTGGTGACGACGCTCGTCCTCGCCTCAGCGTCTCCGGCCCGGCTGGAGACGCTGAGGCGTGCGGGCATCGAGCCGGAGGTCATCGTCTCCGGGGTCGACGAGACGGAGGTGGTCGCCCCGTCCCCCGGTCGGCTCGCCGCATCCCTCGCCGAGTTGAAGTGCCGGGCGGTGGCCGCGGATCGTCCCGACCGGCTGGTGCTCGGCTGCGACTCGGTCTTGGAGTTCGACGGCGATGTTCTGGGCAAGCCCCACGACCCCGAGATCGCCCGCGAGCGATGGCGGGCGATGCGTGGCAATGCGGGAGTGCTCCACACCGGCCACTGCCTGCGGCTCGGCGAGGACGAGGTCGTGCGGGCGGTGGCGACGCGGGTCCACTTCGCCTACGTCACGGACGAGGAGATCGACGCCTATGTCGCCTCCGGCGAGCCGCTGAACGTCGCCGGGGCCTTCACGATCGACGGTCTCGGCGGAGCGTTCATCAGCCGCATCGAGGGCGATCACCACAATGTCGTCGGTCTCAGCCTGCCGGTTCTGCGCGACATGCTGCATGACTTCGGCATCGTCTGGACGGATCTGTGGAGCGTGCGCTGATCACCGTCACTCCACCGGCAGGCCGAGCCCCCGGGCGATGAGCAGGCGCTGGACCTCGCTGGTGCCCTCGCCGATCTCGAGGATCTTGGCATCGCGGTAGAAGCGGGCCACCGGGTACTCCTCCATGAAGCCGTAGCCGCCGAAGACCTGGGTGGCGACCCGCGTGGCCGTGACGGCGGCCTCGGAGGTGTAGAGCTTGGCGATCGAGGCAGCCTGCTTGAAGTCCGGCCCGGTGCGACCGGCGTCCTTCATCGCCGCAGCACGATAGGTGAGCGCGCGGCCCGCGGCCGCCATGACGGCCAGATCGGCGAGTTGGAAGGCGACCCCCTGCTTACTGCCGATGGGCACGCCGAAGGTCTGCCGCTCCCCCGCGTACTCGCGACAGAGCTCCAGGCAGCCCTCGATGAGTCCGACGGCGAGCGCCGCGATGGCGACCCGGCCGTCATCGAGGGTCGCGAGGAACTGGGCATAGCCGCGACCCCGCCGACCGAGCAGATGATCAGCCGGTACCCGGGCGTCGCTGAAGGTCAGCGGATGGGTGTCGCTGATATGCCAGCCGAGCTTGTCGTAGGCGCGCTCCGCGACGAAACCCGGCGTGCCGCTCGGCACGATGATGGCCGAGATCTCAGGACGACCGTCCTCACGCTCGCCGGTGCGAGCGGTGACCGTGACCAACGAGGTGATCTCGCTGCCCGAGTTGGTGATGAACTGTTTGGAGCCGTTGACGACCCACATGTCGTCATCGAGGAATGCGCGGGTCGCGGTGGCTCCGGCATCCGATCCGGCACCCGGCTCGGTCAGGCCGAATCCGGCGAGGGCACGACCGGCGACGAGGTCCGGAAGCCAGCGCTCCTTCTGCTCGTCCGAGCCGAAGGTCAGGATCGGGTTGATGCCCAGCCCCACGCCCGCCTCGAGGGTGATGCCGATGGACTGGTCGACGCGGCCCAGCTCCTCGATGGCGACGCACAGGCTGGTGAAATCCGCACCCGCTCCCCCGTACTCCGGCGGGGCGGTCAGCCCGAAGAGCCCGAGATCGCCCATCGCCCGGATCGTGTCGACGGGAAAGTGATGCGCGCGATCCCATGCGGCGACATAGGGAGCGATGCGCTCGGCGGCGAAATCACGCACGACGTGACGGAAGTCCTCGTGCTCGCGGGAGAGGTCGACGTCCATGCCGAAAGGTTAACATCCGTTAACCGCAGACGACGCTTGCGACCGCCGGGTAACCTCGAGAGCACGCACGTGACCGGGATCACGCCCCGCTCGTCACCTGAGACCTGCGACACCCGGCCCGGACGCCACACCCTAGACTCGGCCTGCAGCCGCTGCTGTGTCGACGACAAGGAGTTCACGTGACGACGCCGTTGAAGAAGGTACTCATCGCCAACCGTGGCGAGATCGCTGTCCGGGTCATCCGGGCGGCCAGGGACGCCGGGATCGGCAGCGTGGCGGTCTACGCCGAACCCGACCGCGATGCGCTCTTCGTCCGGCTGGCCGACGAGGCCTACTCGCTCGAGGGAGCGACCCCCGGCGACTCCTACCTCTCCATCGAGAAGATCATCGCCGTCGCCGAGCGCAGCGGTGCCGACAGCGTGCACCCCGGCTACGGCTTCCTCGCCGAGAACGCCGAGTTCGCCCAGGCCGTCATCGACGCCGGGCTGATCTGGATCGGCCCCTCCCCCGACGCCATCGAGGCCCTCGGCGACAAGGCCAAGGCCAAGCACATCGCCGAGCGCGCGAAGGCTCCCCTGGCGCCCGGCACCAAGGACCCGGTCACCGGTGCCGATGAGGTCGTCGCGTTCGCCCAGGAGAACGGCCTCCCGGTCGCCATCAAGGCGGTCTTCGGCGGTGGCGGCCGCGGGCTGAAGGTCGCCCGCACCATCGAGGAGATCCCCGAGCTCTACGAGTCGGCGGTCCGCGAGGCGGTCTCCGCCTTCGGCCGCGGCGAGTGCCTCGTCGAGAAGTTCCTCGACAAGCCGCGTCACGTCGAGACCCAATGCCTCGCCGACAAGCACGGCAATGTCGTGGTCGTCTCGACCCGCGACTGCTCGCTGCAGCGTCGCCACCAGAAGCTCGTCGAGGAGGCCCCCGCGCCGTTCCTGTCCGATGAGCAGCTGACGACCCTCTACGACTCCAGCAAGGCCATCTTGCGCGAGGCGGGCTATGTCGGCGCCGGCACCTGCGAGTTCCTCGTGGGCAGCGACGGCACCATCAGCTTCCTGGAGGTCAACACCCGCCTCCAGGTGGAGCACCCGGTCTCCGAGGAGGTCACCGGCCTCGACCTGGTCCGCGAGATGTTCCGTATCGCCGCCGGCGAAGAGCTCGGCTACGACGACCCGGAGATCCGCGGTCACTCCATCGAGTTCCGCATCAACGCCGAGGACGGCGGTCGCGGGTTCCTCCCCGCACCGGGCACCCTCACGGCCTGGGATCCGCCGGCGGGCCCCGGCGTCCGTGTCGACTCGGGCTATGTCGTCGGCGAGACCATCCCCGGCGCCTTCGACTCGCTGGTCGCCAAGCTCATCGTCACCGGCGCCACCCGCCAGCAGGCGATCGAGCGCTCGCGCCGCGCCCTGGCCGAGTTCGTCGTCGACGGCATGCCCACGGTCATCCCCTTCCATGCCAGCGTGCTGAACGATCCGGCGTACACGGCCGCGGACGGGACCTTCTCCGTCTACACCACGTGGATCGAGACCGACTACGACAACCAGCTCGAGCCCTACTCCGGTGCCGCCGGCGAGGCCGACGAGGCCGGTGAGCGCGAGCGCGTCACGGTCGAGGTCGGTGGCAAGCGGGTCGAGATCGTCCTCCCCGGTGGCCTCGGCGCCACCGCGGTGGCCGCACCCGGCGGCCAGAAGAAGGCGAAGCGCAAGGCCGGCTCGTCAGCCGGCGCCGCCGTGAGCGGCGATGCGCTCACCTCGCCGATGCAGGGCACCGTCGTCAAGCTCGCGGTCGAGGAGGGCCAGGAGGTCGCCGAGGGCGATCGCGTGCTCGTCATCGAGGCGATGAAGATGGAGCAGCCGATCACCGCGCACAAGGCGGGCGTGATCACCTCGCTGGACGCCGAGGTCGGTGCGACCGTCTCGGCCGGCGCCGTGATCTGCGAGATCAAGGACGCCTGAGCTCCAGCACACGACGAAGGGCCGCTCCCA
>JAEZEJ010000105.1 GCA_023417775.1 Actinomycetes bacterium
GGGGGGGGGGGGCCGCGCCGGGCGGGGGCCCCGGCCCGGCCCCGCGGATCGACCGGCTCGACCTCGCCTCGGTAGCGTTCGACCGCCCGAGCGTCCAGGAGCACGCCCTCGCGGGGCCAGGCGCCCACCGCGCCGAGGTCGAGTGTGCCCACCGCGCCCGGCCGCACGGTCGCGTCACCCGGCACAGGCGTGACGTCCTCGGTGGCGAGGCTCCCGCCCTGGGCGGTCCAGGCCGGCAGCGCGCCGTCGAGGAGACGCACGTCGGTCAACCCGGCCCAGCGCAGCAGCCACCAGGCTCTGGCCGCCGCCAGATTGCCGCCGCCGTCATAGACCACGACGGTGTCATCCTCGTCGATGCCCCAGCGACGCACCGCGGCTTGGAAGGCGTCCGGTGTCGGTAGGGGGTGACGTCCGTCCGTCGGCTGGCCACGACCGGCCAGCTCGGTGTCGAGGTCGACGTAGACGGCTCCGGGAATGTGCCCGTCGAGGTACACCCCGTGTCCGGGCGGCCCGTCCAGCGACCACCGGATGTCGAGCACGACGGGCGGCTCGTCGCTGCCGAGGCGCGCCGCCAGATCGGCCGCCGAGATCAGATGACTCATGTCCATCACGCTAGGAACCGCGGGCGCCATGGGTCCAATACCTGTCGCGGATGGGCATCCATCACACCTGTCGATCGGTCACCCGGCGAGGTCGACCACGCTGAGACGACGGCGGGCGAAGAAGGCCTCGCCGGCGGCCACGGCCGTCGACTCGAGCTCCGGGTCGAGGCCACGGCGGACCATCACGTTGAGTCCGGCAGAACCGGTGTCCGGCAGGTCATCGCGGGCGATCAGACCGACCGGGTCCCCGCCCGCGCTCGGCAGGAGCGCGACGCCGAGGCCCGCGCGAACCCCGGCCAGCACGCCCTCCAAGGTGGTGGACTGGCCGGCCACGACCACCCGATGGTCGGCGCCCAGCGCCGCCAGGGCGCGCTCACGCAGTGCGCACGGTTCCTCGAAGGCCACCAGCGCGATCGGCTCGCCGTGCTCCGGCGGAACCCACGAGGGGGAGGAGTACCAGCGCAGGGGCATGCGGCCGATCTCCCGACCCGCCTCGTCGCCTCGTGAGGCGAGGATGAAGGCGAAGTCGACCGTGCCACGCTCGACCGCCTCGGCCAGCCGGGTGGAACGGCCGATCTCGAATCGCGTCGAGACATCGGGGAAGGCCGCTCGCAGGCTGCGGATCATCTCCGGCAGCACCTGCTCGGCCGAGTGCTCGCTCGACCCCACCACGACCGTCCGTTGCCGGCTCTGGACGCGCAAGCGGTCGAGCGCGTCGTCGTGAGCCGACAGGAGGCGTCGGGCCTCGGCGAGCACCTCCTCGCCGTGCTCAGTCAACCTCATGACTCGGCCGTCCTTCTCGAACAGCTTCCGCTTCAAGGCCCGTTCGAGCAGGCGAATGTGCTGGCTCAGAGCAGGCTGGCTGATGTGCAGCGCAGCCGCCGCCTTGCCGAAGCCGCCGCAGTCGGCGATCGCCACCAGGGTCCGCAGGTGGTCGAGGTCCAGAGAGGTGGTCATGTCCGCGACGGTAGAACCAGAACGGCATCACCTCGGATGATCCCGCGATGCGGAACCGTTCGCCGACGGCGTCCATCTGTGCTCATGACGCAGTCAGCGGATTGAGGCGAGCGGGCGGATAGGTGTCGCATCCATCAGCGCACGGCATCGTTGTCCATCACGGATCCTTCTTGGACACGGCGGGCCGGGCTCGGCCAGTCTCGGGGGATGACCTCGCCTCCATCGTCCCCTCCGACGACGACCCCGCCCGGTGCGCGGACCGACTCGGCGTCGCTGGCGGCCGCGGGCATCGATCGCTCGAATGCGCCGGCGGGGCGGCCGTCGGCGGTCGTCCGTCCGGCGAGCATCGGCGAGGTGCAGGAGCTGATGCGGTGGGCGCATCGGCACCGCCGGCCGGTCGTGCCGCGTGGCGCCGGCACGGGCCTGGCCGGAGGTGCCGTCCCTGTGGACGGGGCGGTCGTCATCGACCTCACCGCGCTCGACACCATCGAGTGCATCGATTCCCTCGACGAGATCGCCGTGGTCGGACCCGGTGTCCTCACCGGTGATCTCGACCGCGCTGCCCGGGAACAGGGGCTGTTCTACGCCCCCGACCCGGCCAGCGCGGCGATCTCGACGATCGGCGGGAATGTGGCGACGAATGCCGGCGGGATGCGCTGCGTCAAGTACGGCGTGACTGCCGACTCGATCCTCGGGCTCGACGTGGTGCTGGCGGACGGTCGTCTCCTGAGCACCGGGCGCCGCACCCTGAAGGGGGTCACCGGCTATGACTTGACGTCGCTGTTCGTCGGCTCCGAGGGGACCCTCGGCGTCGTGGTGGGAGCGACCGTGCGCCTGCGTCCGGTGCCGGCCGACATCGCCACGGCCAGCGCGGTCTTCCCCGGGGTCGAGGAGGCCGCGCAGGCGTGTGCCGATCTCGTCGGCCGACGCCTGACGCCGAGCCTGCTGGAGCTCCTCGATGCCCGGACCCTCGCCACCATCGACCGGGCGCAGGGCACGGACCTCTCGCAGCGTGGCGGTGCGCTGCTGATCGCACAGGCCGACGGGTATGACGCGCACGAGCAGATCGCTCGGATCGCCACGGTGCTTCAGCAGCGCGCATCCACCGTGCGGGTGGCGCGGGATGCTGAGGAGTCAGAGTCTCTACTCGCTGCGCGCCGCTTGGCCCTTCCCTCCATCGAGGCCTTCGGCACCGCCCTGATCGAGGACATCTGCGTACCCCGGTCCCGGCTCGCCGCGGCGGTCCGCGGGGTCGAGCGCATCGCCTCGGACACCGGCGTTGAGATCCATACCTTCGCGCATGCGGGCGACGGCAACCTGCATCCGATCATCTCCTACGACCGTGATCTGGCCGCACCTCCGGATCCGGCTCATGAGGCTGCGGGACGGATCTTCGCTCTCGCCCACGAGCTGGGCGGGACCATCTCGGGAGAGCACGGCGTAGGAAGTGTCAAGCGATCCTGGGCCGCGGCCGAGATCGGAGAGACGGGGCTCGACGTCCATCGGGCCCTCAAGCGGGCCTTCGATCCGTGGGGCCTCCTCAATCCCGGCACCGCTTTCTGACACCCCATCCGTTTCGAGGAGAGACATGACCGCCCCGTCAGAGCTGGCCCACGATGTGCTGCAGAAGGCATTCCGAGGCGCGATGGCCCAGGTGGCGACGCCGGTCTCCGTCGTCACCACGCAGACGCCCGCCGGCGTCCACGGCACGACCGTCAGTGCCGTGGCGTCGCTGTCCATGGAACCCCCGATGATGCTGATCTCCCTGGATCGGCGGTCCCGTCTCCTCTCATCTATCGACATCGGCGCGGTGCTCGGTGTGAACATCCTGGCCTCGGGCCAGGAGCCGTTGGCATCGCTCTTCGCAGGCAAGGACCGAGACGGATTCGCGGGGGTCGATTGGACGATGCGTCGCGGAGCGCCCGCCCTCGCCGATTGCCACGCCTGGGTGGCTCTGCGTGCGACGCGTCTCGTGGAAGCCGGTGACCACGTGATCGTGCTGTCGGACGTGATCGATGCCGAGACCGGTGAAGGCGACCCGCTCACCTACTGGCGTCGGACCTTCGGCACCCACCGGTCGTGAGTCGAGCAGGTGCAGGCGGGTCAGTGGCCGCCGACGAGGCGGGTCTCGTAGGCGAGCACGACCAGTTGCACGCGATCGCGTGAGCTCGTCTTGGCGAGCAGCCGGCTGATGTGGGTCTTCACGGTCGCCTCGGCCACGAACAGCTCTCCCGCGATCTCGGTATTCGTCAGTCCCCGCCCGACCAGCACGAGGACCTCGCGCTCGCGTTCGGTGATCTCCGCGAGGCGGTCGTCCGGCGAGGTCGCGGCACCGGGGGCGTCGGGCAGCGTGGTCGCGAAGTGATCGAGCAGCCGTCGGGTGGTCGAGGGGGCGACCACCGCGTCGCCACGATGCACCGCGCGGATCGCGCCCAGCAGCTCCGGCGGGGCGGCGTCCTTCAGCAGGAAGGCGGCTGCACCCGACTTGATCGCGGCGAAGGCGTATTCGTCGAGGTCGAAGGTGGTCAGCACGATCACGCGGGGGCCTTCGGGCATCGCGGTGATCGACCGGGTCGCCTCCACGCCGTCGAGGCGGGGCATCCGGACGTCCATCAGCACGACATCGCACGAGGTCACGCCGATCAGCTGCACGGCCTCGGCGCCGTCGCCGGCCTCGCCGACCACGGTCATGTCGTCCTGGCTGTCGACGAGCATGCGGAAGCCGGCCCGGACCATCTGCTGGTCGTCGACGAGGAACACGCGGATCGGATCGCTCACCAGGGAATCCTCGCATCGACGCGGTAGCCCCCGCCGACGACGGGCCCGGCGGTGAGCTCGCCGCCGTGGGCCGCGACGCGCTCACGCATGCCGACGAGTCCGTGTCCGGCGCCGTCATCGGAGGCGCTCGCCCCGCGTCCGTCGTCGCGCACGCTCAGCAGCAGCGCGTCGCCGTCCCGGCGTACGGCGATGTCGACGCTCACCTGGGGGCCGGCGTGCTTGCGGACATTGGTCAGCGACTCCTGGAGCAGGCGGTAGGCGGTGAGTGCGACCCCCGGTGGCACCTGGGCGATGTCGTCGGTGATCCGGGCGTCCAGCCGCATCGACGCGCTCGCCTCCTCCAGCAGCGCCGGGAGATCGGTCAGCCCGGGTTGCGGGGCCGTGCCCGTGCCGTCCTCGCGCAGCAGTCCGAGCAGCGACCGCATCTCGGTCAAGGCCTGCCGGCCGGTGCTGGCGATGGTCTCCAAGGCCTCCACGGCCGATTCGGGACGGGCGGCCGCCGCGTAACGTCCCCCATCGGCCTGCACGATGATGATCGAGAGCCCGTGCGCCACCACATCGTGCATCTCGCGGGCGATGCGGTTGCGTTCGCCCTGTGCGGCGAGCTGAGCCCGCTGGTCGGCCTCACGGGCCACCCGCTCGCTGCGCTCGATCAGGGAGTTCACATAGGCCTCCCGCGTGTGCCCGAGCCGTCCGAGCACCCACGCGACCAGGACGATGAGGCCGATGCCGGTCGCCTGCGAGATGATGATCCGCAGGTTCGCGGCGACGGTGAGGTCGAGGCCGGGCATCCAGTCGATCGCGGCCACCGCTGCGGCGAACAGGCTCAGGACGAGCACCGGGATGCTCTGCCGCAATCCCCGCCAACGGGCGACCGAGTAGACCGCGATGGGGAAGGCGAGCTGGCCCGGCAGCGGGGTGGCGTACAGCAGCACCTGCGCGGCGTGCGTCACGTAGACGGCGGCGAAGGCGACCAGGGGACGCGACCGCCGCCAGAACAGCGGCACGATCTGCGCCGCGGTCAACAGCGCGCTGCCCAGGTCGATGCTGACGGCCACGAGGGCGGCGAAGGCGAGCAGCGCGCAGGTCAGCGCGATGTCGAACCAATGCCGGCCGCGCGGGCTGAGGCGGAAGGGGGCGCTGTCCATCCTCTCGACGGTAGCCGAGTCCGCGCTCCGGGCCGTCCGACCGGGGACGGACATTCCCCCTCTATAGGTGGTTTTTGCCTGGAATATCAGATGATCATCCGAAAAGAGGGGCTCGATCGGCGACCGCGACGCATCGCGCCCGCGAATCTGCTTCGATGAGGACTGAAGACCCGAAGACGGACGGAGGAGATCATCGTGGGGGCCACCGTCCCGCCTGGGCACGAGGACCTGGAGCGCGATCTGCGCGAGCGCGGGCTCGGCGCGTCATCGAGCTGGTCCGCCGAGGTGCTGGCGACACTCGCCGCCGACGACACCGTGAGCTTCGTCGAGCTGGTCCTCGAGCACGTGCTGGCCGATGCCCGGCGCGACACCCAGCCCCGGACCCGGGACCGCGCACCCTGCGATGTCCGGGGCGCGATCTTCGCCCACCGGCTCGACGGGACGATCTACGCCGCCCTCGCCGAGCAGCTGTCGATGCTGGCATGGTCCGGCGAGCCCGATATCGGGTACTGGCACGGCCAGCTCGCCGAGGTCGACCACGATGCCGCGGACGTGTTGCGCTGCCGGATGCTGGCAGCCCCCTCCGCGGACTCCGATACCGCCATCGACTGGCTCGTGGCCCATCCGGACTGGTACTCGCTCGGATGGGGCTCGCGCACCTGGCCGCCGATGGAGGTGGTCGCGGTGCACGCCGATGTCTGCTCATCGGGGACCTACGCGACCCTGGAGCAGGCCATCTTGGACTTCGCCCCCGCGGTCGAGGGCCCCGAGTGCCGAGGGTTCGGTCAATACGAGCTGCTCGCCGCGCTGGGGAGCGGGTCGCTCTCAGGCGCCGCCCGCGACCGCCTGGTCCAGCTGCACCATCGTTTCGCGGACGTGCCCGTAGCGGGAACGTGAGCCGATAGGGCAGACTGTCGTCCCGGCGGCGCGAACGATGCCCGAGAACGTTCGCGC
>JAEZEJ010000139.1 GCA_023417775.1 Actinomycetes bacterium
GCGGGCAGCCGGCCGGCGACACGATGCGCGGGGAAGGGACCGGTACGCGCCTCCCGCTCCGCCGCGGTGCCGTGCAGCAGCGCGGCGAGGGCACCGGCCTCGAGCGGGGTGAGCCCCGAGGCCAGCAGCGATCCCGCGAAGCCCGCGAGCACGTCGCCGGCTCCGGCGGTCGCCAGCCACGGGGTGCCCGAGGTGTTGACGAAGGTCCGTCCGCTCGGATCGACGACGAGGGTGCGCGGACCCTTCAGCAGCACGGTGGCGTTCCAGTGCTCGGCCGCCCGCAGCGCGTGGCTCCAGGGATCGGCCTCGACCTCCGACCGGTCCACGTCGAGCAGCCGGGCGAGCTCACCGGCATGCGGCGTCAGCAGCACCTCCGGACGCAGCCGGTCGGGCAGATGCGAGAGGGCGGTGGCGTCGATCAGGACCGGGACCTCATCGGCGAGGGCCTGCCGGACCGGTTCCGGGTCGTCGATGCCGCCCGGGCCGACGACCCACGCCTGTACACGCCCACGGCCCGTCACGACCTCCGGGGCCCGGTCGACGACCCGGTCGCACAGCTCCCGGGCCCCGACGAATCGCACCATGCCGGCGGTTCCCGCCTGGGCCCCGGCGACACAGAGATGGGCCGCTCCGGCGTACTCCGGGGAACCGGCATGGATGCCGAGGACCCCGCGGCCGTACTTCTGCGACTCCGCTCCGGGGATCAGTCCTTGGAACAGCGCGCCGTCGCCCAGCTCGACGGTCGCGCAGGCCGGATCGTCGAGATGCTCGGCGATGCCGACGCCGTGGACGATGATCTCGCCCGTCGCCAGGCCGCCGCGGCCGATGAGCAGACCCGGCTTGGCGGCACCGAAGGTCACCGTGACATCGGCGGTGATCGCGGGGCCGGGGACCGTGCCATCGTCGACGCCGATACCGGAGGGGGCGTCGACGGCGATCACGAAGGGATGCTCGCGGTGCGCCCAGGCCGCCCACTGGGCCGCACGACCCTCGAGGCCCGCCCGGGCGCCGATGCCGAAGATCCCGTCGACGACATAGCGCTGATCGGTCGGCTCGTCCACGAATCGTGCGCCGGCGCCCTGCGCCGCGGCGAGCCCCTCGGCATGGGCCGTGGCGGTATCGAGGAGTGCGATATCGACACGGTGGCCGCGCTCGCTCAACCGTGCGGCCGCGAAGAGGGCGTCACCCCCGTTGTTGCCGGGACCGGTCAGCACGAGCACGGTGGCATCCGAGGGCACCCGGAGCGCCACCTCGTCGGCGAGGGCCCGGGCGGCCGCCTGCATCAGCCCGTCCCACCCGTGGACACGGGCGGCGGTTTCCTCGGCGGCGCGGATCTGGTCGACCCGATACGCGCTCAGCATGATGGCTGTGTCACTCGACGGTGACGGACTTGGCCAGATTGCGGGGTTGATCGACGTCGTGACCGAGCTGGGTGGCCAGCTCGCAGGCGAAGAGCTGGAGCGGCACCGTGGCGACCAGCGGCTGGAGCACCGTGGGCACCTTCGGCAGCCGGATGACCTCGTCGGAATAGGGCACGACGGTGTCATCGCCCTCCTCCACCAGCGAGATCGTGCGGGCGCCGCGGGCCCGCACCTCCTGGATATTGGAGACGATCTTCTCCTGCAGCTGGTCGCGGGCCCGTGGAGGCACGATGACGAAGACCGGGACCCCGTCCTCGATGACCGCGATCGGCCCGTGCTTCAGCTCGCCGGCCGCGAAGCCCTCGGCGTGCACATAGGCGAGCTCCTTGAGCTTGAGCGCCCCCTCCAGGGCGACCGGGTACCCGACATGGCGGCCGAGGAACATGATCGACCGATTCGAGGACAGCTGATCAGCGAGCTTGCGGATCTGGTCGGCATTGTCGAGCACCTGCTGCACAGCCTCCGGGATGCGCCCCAGTTCATCGAGGATCTGCTGGATCTCGTCGCCGTACTTGGCGCCCTTGACCTGCGCGAAGTACAGCGCGAGCAGGTAGCACGCCACGACCTGCGACAGGAAGCCCTTGGTCGAGGCGACCGCGATCTCGGGTCCGGCGTGCGTGTAGATCACCGCATCGGACTCGCGCGGGATGGTCGAGCCGTTGGTATTGCAGATCGAGAGCACCCGGGCGCGCTGCTCGCGGGCGTAGCGGATCGCCATCAGGGTGTCCATCGTCTCGCCGGACTGGCTGATGGACACCACGAGGGTCGAATGGTCGAGGATCGGGTCGCGGTAGCGGAACTCCGAGGCGAGCTCCACCTCGCAGGGGATGCGCGTCCAGTGCTCGATGGCGTACTTGGCGACCATGCCGGCGTAGTAGGACGTGCCGCAGGCGATGACGATGATCTTGTCGACCTCGCGCAGCTCTCCGTCGGAGAGGCGCATCTCGTCGAGCTGCAGGCGGCCGTCGGTGCCGATCCGACCGAGCAGGGTGTCGGCGATGGCCTGCGGCTGCTCGTGGATCTCCTTGAGCATGAACCAGTCGTAGCCGCCCTTCTCCGCCGCGGACACGTCCCAGTCGACGGTGTACTCCTTGGTGGAGACCGGCTGACCGTCGAAGTCGGTGACGACGATCGCCTCCGCGGTGATCTCGACGACCTGGTCCTGACCGAGCTCGATCGCGGTATGGGTGTACTCGATGAAGGCGGCGACATCCGAGCCGAGGAAGTTCTCGCCCTCGCCGCGGCCGACGACCAGCGGGGAGTTGCGGCGAGCGCCGAGCACCCGGCCGGGAGTCTGGGCATCGGCGACGACGAGCGTGAAGGCGCCCTCCAGCTGCCGGCAGACGGCGCGGAAGGCCTCGGTGACGTCAGGGGTCGACTGCAGCTCGCGGTGCAGCAGGTGGGCGACGGTCTCGCTGTCGGTCTCGGAGACGAACTCGTAGCCCGCATCCTCCAGCTCGTCGCGGAGCACGGCGAAGTTCTCGATGATGCCGTTGTGCACCACCGCGACGCGCTCCGAGGCGTCCAGGTGCGGGTGCGCGTTGGCGTCATTGGGAGCGCCGTGGGTAGCCCAGCGGGTGTGGCCGATACCGGTGGTGGAGTCCGGCAGCGGGTGCTCGGCGAGGACGCCGTCGAGGTTCACCAGCTTGCCGGCCTTCTTGGCGCTGGCGATGCCATCGGCAGTGACGAGGGCGACTCCCCCGGAGTCATAGCCGCGGTATTCCAGGCGTCGAAGCCCACCCATGACGACGTCGACGGCCGGGCGCGAGCCCACGTACCCCACGATTCCACACATAGCTTCCAGGGTACCCAGTGACGGGCGAAATCACGGCATCGCAACAATGGTGCTCATGTCACGCGAGCTGACGCCGTTCGTCGAGCTGGAACGGTCCGCTTGGGCCGAACTCGCCGACGACTCCCCGGTCCCCCTCACCGAGGCGCAGATCGCCAGCGTCCGCGGCCTGGGCGAGGAGCTCGACCTCGAGGAGGTCGAGCAGGTCTACCTTCCCCTCGCCCAGCTCATCAGCCTACGGGTGCGCATGGCCGGGGCGCTCTATCGCGCCACCGAACGGTTCCTGGGCAATCCGCAGGCGAGCAAGGTGCCCTTCGTCATCGGGCTCGCCGGGTCGGTGGCCGTCGGCAAGTCCACGACCGCCCGGCTCCTGCGCGAGCTGCTGGCCCAGCGCGACGAGCATCCGAATGTCGATCTGGTGACCACCGACGGCTTCCTGCTGCCGAATGCCGAGCTGGAGCGGCGCGGGATCCTCGACCGCAAGGGCTTCCCCGAGTCCTATGACCGCAAAGCGCTGCTGCGCTTCATCATGGGCGTCAAGAGCGGCGTGGAGCATGTGGAGGCTCCGGTCTACTCGCACCTGACCTACGACCGCACCGACGAGCGGGTCGAGATCGACCGTCCGGACATCGTCATCGTCGAGGGCCTCAACGTGCTGGCGCCCGCGCGCGCACGCGGCGACGGGAGCCCGGGTCTGGCGATCAGCGACTTCTTCGACTTCGGAATCTATGTGGATGCGTCGAGCCGGGACATCCGTCGCTGGTACGTCGACCGCTTCCTGCGGCTGCGCGAGACGGCCTTCGCCGATCCGGCCTCCTATTTCCACCGCTACAGCTCGTTCACCGATGAGGAGGCCGTGGCGCGCGCGGAGGAGCTGTGGGACACCATCAACTGGCCCAACCTGCGCGAGAATGTCGCCAGCACTCGCGGTCGTGCCGATCTGGTGCTCCGCAAGGGCTCCGATCACACCGTCAAGTGGGTCCGTCTCCGCAAGCTCTGACCCGAGGCCCGGCGGCCGAGGCCGTTGATGCCCGGATGTGGCCGGTTGTGGCCCGTTTCGACGCACGGGAATGGGCTACAACCGGCCACATCCGGTGTGAAGGGGTTGGGGTCAGAGGGTGAGCTGGGCGCGGACGACGCCGGCGAGGTGATCGGCGACCTCGGAGGCCTCCGTCTCGGTCGGCGCCTCGACCATGACGCGCACCACCGGCTCGGTGCCCGAGGGGCGCAGCAGCACCCGCCCGGTCTCGCCGAGCTTGGCATCGGCGGCCGCCACCTCGCCCTGCAGCACGGGATCGCTGCCGGCACGCTCCTTGTCGACCCCCGAGACATTGAGCAGCACCTGCGGGAGCCGCGTCACGACCGACCCCAGGTCACCCAGCGGTCGCCCCGTCGCCACCATCTCGGCGGCCAGGTGGATCGCGGTGAGCACGCCGTCACCGGTGGTGGCGTGCTCGCTCATGATGACGTGGCCCGACTGCTCGCCGCCGAGCGTGAACCCGCCGGCGCGCATGGCCTCGAGGACATAGCGATCGCCGACCGCGGTGCGCACGAGCGTCAGCCCGGCCGCGTCGAGGGCCAGCGAGAGACCCAGATTGCTCATCACGGTCGCGACGACCGTGTCGTCGACCAACCGGCTCTCGCGCTGCTGACGCAGCGCGAGGATCGCGAGGATCTGGTCGCCGTCGACGAGCCGGCCCCCGGCGTCGACCGCCAGACAGCGATCGGCATCCCCGTCGAAGGCGAAGCCGGCATCGGCGCCGTGCTCGACGACCGCGCGGCGCAGATCCTCCGGGTGGGTCGAGCCGCAGTTCTCGTTGATGTTGAGCCCATCGGGCTCGGCGTGGATCGTGACGACCTCGGCACCGAGCACCGCGAAGGTCTCCGGGCCCACCTCATGAGCCGCGCCGTTGGCGCAGTCGAGGACGATCTTGAGGCCGTCGAGGCCCTCGGAGACCGAACCGGCCAGGTGCTTGATGTACGCCCCCAGGCCCGCGTGGCTGTCGCCGACGCGTCCGACCGAGGATCCGGTCGGACGCTCCCACGGCTCCTGGAGACGCCGCTCGATCGCGGCCTCGATGTCATCGGCCAGCTTGTGTCCGCCCCGCGCCAGGAACTTGATGCCGTTATCGGGCATCGGATTGTGCGAGGCCGAGATCATGACGCCCATGTCGGCCTCGAGCAGCGAGGTCAGATAGGCCGTCCCCGGCGTGGGCACGATGCCCAGCCGATGCACGTCGACCCCCGCAGACGCCAAACCCGCGACCACCGCGGCCTCGAGGAATTCCCCGGAGGCACGCGGGTCGCGGGCGACGACTGCGGTGGGACGCTGATCGGCGAAGGCCCCCGCCTCGCCCAGGACATGGGCGGCGGCGACCGACAGATCCACGGCGAGCTCGGCGGTCAGGTCACGATTGGCCAGACCCCGAACTCCGTCCGTACCGAAGATACGGCCCACCGATGGATCAGCGCTTGCTGTACTGCGGAGCCTTGCGGGCCTTCTTCAGACCGGCCTTCTTGCGCTCCTTGATGCGCGCATCGCGCGTGAGCAGTCCGGCCTTCTTGAGGGTCGGACGGTTGGCCACGAGGTCCACGGCGTTGAGCGCGCGGGCCACGCCGAGGCGCAGCGCACCGGCCTGGCCGGTCATGCCGCCGCCGTCGACGCGGGCGATGACATCGAAGGAGTCCTGCAGGCCGGTGGCCGCGAGGGCCTCCTTGGCGATCTGCTGGTGCAGCTTATTGGGCAGGTACTCCTCGAGCGGCTTGCCGTTGACGGTCCACGTCCCGGTGCCCGGGATGATCCGCACGCGGGCGACGGCCTCCTTGCGGCGGCCGGTCGCGCTGGCGGGCGCGATGATGGACGGCTTGTCCGTCGAGCCGACGCTCGGGGAGGTCTCCGAGGTGTAGGCGACACCCTCGGCGTTGGCGGTGTACTGGGCGTCTTCGGTGGTGGTCTCAGCCACGGTGAACCTGCTCTTCTCGCTTACTGGGAGATCTGCGCGATCTCGAAGGACTGGGGCTTCTGGGCGGCGTGCGGGTGCTCCGGGCCGGAGTAGACCTTCAGCTTGGTGATGAGCTGACGGCCCAGACGGTTCTTGGGCAGCATGCCGCGGACCGACTTCTCGATCGCCTTGCGGGCATCCTTCTCGAGGAGGTCTCCGTAGGCGATCTGCTTCAGGCCACCGGGGTAGCCGCTGTGGCGGTACACGTTCTTGTCCGAACGCTTCTTGCCCGACAGCGCCACCTTGTCCGCGTTGACGATGATGACGAAGTCGCCACCGTCGACATGCGGGGCGTAGGTCGGCTTGTGCTTGCCGCGCAGCAGCGTCGCCGCCTGGACGGCGAGACGACCGAGAACGACGTCCTCGGCATCGATGACATGCCACTGACGGTCGATGTCAGCGGGCTTCGGGCTGTACGTGCGCACGGCGTGACCTTCTCGCTTGTCGGTGTTGCTGGATTCGGTGTGGGCGCGGCACGGCAGATGCCGCAGGCACCACGACGTCCAAGACTAACCGCCGGACCCCAACAGGGTCAAAACGGGGTCCCTGTCGCGGACCCAGAATCGCGCCATGTGAGCACGACCACTACGTTAGAGGTGCTGTCCCACCACGAGACCGCAGAACCGTCTTACGTCACAGGAGACCCAACGTGACCCAGAAGCAGACGCTGACCGTACGCGACAACCGCACTGGCGACGAGTACGAACTCGACATCACCGACGGCGCCATCCGCGCGAGCGACGTAGGCAAGATCGGCAAGACCGAGGACGAGGCCGGCCTCGCCGTCTACGACCCCGGATTCACCAATACGGCCTCCACGCGCAGTGCCGTGACCTTCATCGATGGCGACAAGGGCATCCTCGAATACCGCGGATACCCGATCGAGCAGCTGGCCGAGTCGTCGAACTTCCTCGAGGTCGCCTATCTGCTCATCTACGGAGAGCTGCCCACCCGCGAGCAGTACGAGCGGTGGGAGCACGAGATCACCTTCCACACCTTCGTCCACGAGGACATCAAGACGGTGATGCGCGGCTTCCGCTACGACGCTCACCCGATGGGCATGCTGCTGTCCAGCGTGGGTGCGTTGTCGACCTTCTACCCGGAGGCCCGCAACATCACCGACGAGCAGGTGCGCCATGAGCAGATCGTGCGCCTCATCGCCAAGATGCCGACCCTCGGCGCCTGGTCCTTCCGGCACGCACAGGGCAAGCCCTATGTGTATCCCGACAACGACCTCTCCTATGCCGAGAACTTCCTGTCGATGCTGTTCCGGATGAGCGAGCCCAAGTACGAGCCGGACCCGCGGCTCACCAAGGCCCTCGAGGTGCTGTTCATCCTGCACGCCGATCACGAGCAGAACGCCTCGGCGAATGCGGTGCGCTCGGTGGGCTCGACCCAGGTCGATCCCTACTCGGCGGTCAGCGCGGGCGTCGCGGCCCTCTTCGGCCCGCTGCACGGCGGTGCCAACGAGGCCGTGCTGCGGATGCTCAAGCGCATCGGCTCCAAGGAGAACGTGCCGGCCTTCATCGAAGGCGTCAAGAACGGCGACGAGCGGCTGATGGGCTTCGGTCACCGCGTCTACAAGAACTACGATCCGCGCGCCAAGATCATCAAGAAGGCCTGCGACGAGGTCTTCGAGGTCACCGGCGTCAACCCGCTGCTCGAGGTCGCTCAGGAGCTGGAGAAGATCGCGCTGGAGGACGACTACTTCGTCTCCCGCAAGCTCTACCCGAATGTCGACTTCTACTCGGGCCTCATCTATGAGGCGCTGCAGTTCCCGCCGGAGATGTTCACCGTGCTGTTCGCGATCCCGCGCACGGCCGGATGGCTCGCCCAGTGGATCGAGTTGGTCGACGACCCGGAGCAGAAGATCGCGCGTCCCAAGCAGATCTACACCGGTGGTCGCGAGCTGGACTTCGTGCCGGCCTCGGAGCGCTGGAAGTGACAGCGGCCTGACCCACGCAGAAGGGGGGGGGGCGCCGCGGGGGGGGGGGGCCGGGGGGCGGGGGGGG
>JAEZEJ010000152.1 GCA_023417775.1 Actinomycetes bacterium
ACCTCATAGGGCTTCTCGGCCCCGGAGGAGAAGATCGTCCCGAGGGTCTGCGCATAGGCATTCGCGAGGCTGCGGCCGGTGACATCGCGGCGGTCATAGGAGTAGCCGCGGATATCGGCCAGGCGCACGCCGGCGATGCGCAGATTCTCGAACTCGTTGTAGCGCCCGACCGCCGCGAAGCCGATGCGATCGTAGATCTCGCTGACCTTGTGCAGCGCACGCGAGGGATTCTCCGCGACGAGGACGATGCCGTCGGCATAGCGGATGGCCACGACGGAACGGCCGCGAGCGATCCCCTTGCGAGCGAAATCGGCCCGGTCCTTCATCAGCTGCTCGGGCGAGACGTAGAACGGCGCGGTCATCGCGACTCCCCTCCCTCGGTCAACGGAGCGGCCGGCCCGTCGGGACGGCGCATCCGCCCGCCGATCACCTCGTCGGCGACCTGCGCTGTGGCGGCTTCGTCCCAGGAGCGGTAGCCGTCGGCGGTGATCACCGAGATCAGCGGGAAGATGCGCCGGGTGAGATCCGGGCCGCCGGTGGCGGTGTCGTCATCCGCGGCGTCGTACAGCGCCTGGATGACGGCGGTGACGGCCTCGGTCTCCGACATGCCGGACCGGTACAGCTTCTTGAGCGAGCCACGCGCGAAGGTCGAACCCGACCCGACCGAGTGGAAGGTGCCCTCCTCGTTCTTATTGCCCGTCACGTCGAAGGCGAAGATCCGGCCGGCCTCGCGCTCTAGATCGAAGGCGGCGAAGAGCGGCACCACGGCCAACCCCTGCATGGCCATGCCGAGGTTGCCGCGGATCAGCGCGGCCAGCCGGTTGGCCTTGCCGTCGGTCGAGAGGGTGGTTCCCTCGATCTTCTCGTAGTGCTCGAGTTCCACCTGAAAGAGGCGGGTCATCTCCACCGCGATCCCGGCTGTGCCGGCGATGCCGACACAGGAGTACTCATCGGTGGCGAAGACCTTCTGGATGTCACGTTGCGCGATGACATTGCCCATCGTGGCCCGGCGGTCACCGCCCATGACGACACCGTCCTCGAAGGTGGCGGCGACGATGGTGGTGCCGTGGGCGGCTTCCAGCTGGCCTGCCGAGACGCCTTGCGCCCCGGGCAGGAGCTGCGGCGAGTGACTCGTCAGGAACTCGGTGAAGGAAGAGCTACCGACCGCCCCGAAGGCCCCGTCCAGACGACCGCCCCGCTCGCTCATTCGCCGCCCTTCTGGACGAAGCTGCGCACGAACTCCTCGGCGTTCTCCTCCAGCACGTCGTCGATCTCGTCGAGGATCGAATCGACGTCGTCGTCGAGCTTCTCCTTGCGTTCGGCGTCCACGGTCGCCTCGGTGACCTCGTCGGTCTCCTCGGCGCTCTTGCGTGTGCTCTTGTGCTGGTGCTCGGCCATATTCGTCACCTTAGTCCAATCTCCCCCGAGACCGCAGCGACCACGCGGCGGTCGGAGCCCTCACCCTCCGGTGATGGCGCTGAACAGCTCACCGGCGTCCCGGCTCTGCTCGAACAACGCCTCGACGTGTTCGGCTGTTCCCCGCAGGGGCTCCATCATCGGGACCCGTTGCAGCGAGTCGTGACCGGGCAGGTCGAAGATCACCGAATCCCAGGAGGCCGCCGCCACCGAGGAGCTGAATCTCTCGAGGCAACGTCCGCGGAAATACGCGCGGGTGTCCCGCGGAGGAGCGGTCACAGCCGCCTCGATCGCCGGATCGTCGACGAGGCGATCGATGCGCCCGGCTCGGTCGAGACGGTAGAACAGGCCCTTGTCGAGACGGATGTCGTGATACTGCAGGTCCACCAGGTGCAGCTTGGCGTGACCCCAGTCCAGGCCGTCGCGCTCGCGGTACTGCTCCAGCAGCGAGAGCTTGGCGACCCAATCGATCTCCCGCGAGCACTCGAACGGGTCCCGGCCCAGCCGCGTGAGGACGCTCTCCCAACGATCCAGCACGGCCGTCGTCTGCTCGGGCTCGGGATCGTCGTCGCCCAGCTTGTCGACATAGTGACGAGCCTTCTCCAGATAGAACCATTGCAGGTCCAGGGCCGTCAGGCGCCGGCCGTCCGCGAGCTCGACGGTCGCGCGCAAGGTCGGGTCGTGCGAGATGGTGTGCACCGCGGCCACCGGGTCGGCCAACTCGACCTCCTCGTCGACCAGGAACTCGTCCTCGATCATAGCCAGCACGAGTGAGGTGGTGCCGTGCTTGAGGAAGATCGAGACATCGGCCAGATTGGCGTCGCCCACGATGACGTGCAGCCGGCGGTACTTCTTGGGATCGGCATGGGGCTCGTCGCGGGTGTTGATGATCGGGCGCTTGAGGGTGGTCTCCAGCCCGACCTGCTCCTCGAGGTAGTCGGCTCGCTGGCTGAGCTGGAAGGCGTGCACCGAGCCGTCCTGCTGCTGGCCGACCCGGCCGGCACCGCAGATGATCGCCCGCGAGGCGAAGAACGGTGTGAGATGCCGGATGATCTGGATGAAGGGCACATCACGGCGCATGAGGTAGTTCTCGTGCGAACCGTAGGAGGCGCCCTTGTTGTCGACATTGTTCTTGTAGAGCACGATCGGCGCGACGCCGGAGATCCGCGCCGCCAACTCGGCGCCCCGGCGCATCACGTGCTCGCCGGCGCGCTCCCATCGCACGACATCGAGGGGTGTGGTGACCTCGGGGCTGGAGTACTCCGGGTGGGCGTGGTCCACATAGAGCCGGGCGCCGTTGGTGAGGATGATATTGGCCAGACCGAGATCCTCGTCGGTCAGCTGGGAGGGGTCGGCCGCCTCCCGTGAGAGGTCGAAGCCGCGGGCGTCGCGCAGCGGATTCTCCTCCTCGTAGTCCCACTGCGCGCGGCGAGTCAGGCCGTGTGCCGCCGCATAGGCGTTCACGACATGCGTGGCCGCGATCATCGGGTTGGCCTGCGGCTGGCCTTGGACGGCGATGCCGTACTCGACCTCGCTGCCCTGGATACGTCGCACCGTCACATCGCCAGCTTAGGGCGTGAGTGTGCCGATTCGAGGGGCTTGGCCAGGTGGACGCTGTCGTCGTAGCCCGCGTAGAAGCCGAAGGGCTCGACATCGGCATAGCCGCGGGAGCGGTAGAGCGCGATCGCCTCGGGCTGCTCCAGACCCGTCTCCAGCACGAGACGGGCGATCCCGGCACGCGCGGCCGTGCGCTCGAGCTCGGCGAGCAGGAGCTTGGAATACCCGCGCCCCCGGAAGCCCGGGCGGACGTACATCCTCTTGATCTCGGCATCCCGCGCCCCGGCCGGTCCCCCGCGGCGCCAGCCGCCCATCGCCACGGCACCGCCGTCGGCGACGCCGACGAGGAAGATCCCGTCCGGCGCCGCGAACTCGGCGGCATCGATCGGCGAGGCGTCGCCCGCCGTCCCGCCGTAGCGGATGCGGTACTCGTCCTGGACCTCCGCGGTCATCGCCACGACCTCGGGGTCGTCGTAGGCGCCGACGCGCACCACCAGGCTCAGAGGTACTGCCCCGTGTTGGCGACCGTGTCGATCGAACGACCCGGCTCGTTACCGCCCTTGCCGGTGATGAGCGTGCGGATGAACACGATCCGCTCGCCCTTCTTGCCCGAGATCCGGGCCCAGTCATCGGGATTGGTGGTGTTGGGGAGGTCCTCGTTCTCCTTGAACTCGTCGACACAGGCCTGCATCAGGTGCTGGACCCGCAGACCGCGCTGACCGTGATCGAGGAGGTCCTTGATGGCCATCTTCTTGGCACGGTCGACGATGTTCTGGATCATCGCGCCGGAGTTGAAGTCCTTGAAGTACAGGATCTCCTTGTCGCCCCCGGCATAGGTGACCTCGAGGAACTGGTTGTCCTCGCTCTCGGTGTACATGCGCTCGACGGTGCGCTGGATCATGCCTTGAACGCAGGCCGTGCGATCGCCGCCCCACTCGGCGACGTCATCGGCGTGCAGCGGCAACCGGTCGGTCAGGTACTTGCTGAAGATATCGCGGGCCGCCTCGGCATCGGGACGCTCGATCTTGATCTTGACGTCGAGCCGCCCGGGCCGCAGGATCGCCGGATCGATCATGTCCTCGCGGTTGGAGGCGCCGATCACCAGGACATTCTCCAAGCCCTCGACGCCGTCGATCTCGCTGAGCAGCTGCGGCACGATCGTATTCTCGACATCGGAGGAGACACCGGATCCGCGGGTGCGGAAGAGCGAGTCCATCTCGTCGAAGAAGACGATGACCGGGGTGCCCTCGCCGGCCTTCTCCCGGGCCCGCTGGAACACCAGGCGGATGTGCCGCTCGGTCTCGCCGACGTACTTGTTGAGCAGCTCGGGGCCCTTGATATTGAGGAAATAGGAGCGGCCCTCCTCCCCCGTCCTCTCGGTGACCTTCTTGGCGAGGCTCGACGCCACGGCCTTGGCGATCATCGTCTTGCCGCACCCGGGCGGGCCGTACAGCAGCACGCCCTTCGGTGGCTTGAGCTCGTGCTCGACGAAGACCTCCGGGTACAGATAGGGCAGCTCCACGGCATCGCGGATGTTCTCGATCTGCCCGCTCAGTCCGCCGATGCTGGTGTAGTCGATATCGGGGACCTCCTCAAGGACGAGCTCCTCGACCTCGCTCTTGGGGATCCGCTCGAAGACGTAATTGGACCGGTTGTCGACCAGAAGGGTGTCGCCGGCGCGCAGCCGGGTCTCGTCGAGGCTGGCGGCGAGCTGCACGACCCGCTCCTCGTCGGCATGGCCGATGACGAGGGCGCGTTCGCCGTCCTCCAGCAGCTCCTTGAGCATGACGACCTCGCCGACCGACTCGAACTCCAGGGCCGCGACGACATTCATCGCCTCGTTGAGGATGACCTCCTGGCCGCGACGCAGCTCGTCCCGGTCGACGGCAGGACTCACATTGACCCGCAGCTTGCGGCCTCCGGTGAAGACATCGATGGTCTCGTCGTCATTGTGATGCAGGAAGGTGCCGAAGCCGGTCGGCGGCTGCGCGAGCCGATCGACCTCCTCCTTGAGGGAGATGATCTGGTCCCGGGCCTCGCGCAGGGTCGAGGTCAGGCGCTGGTTCTGGGCATCCGAGGACGCGAGCTTGGCCTCCAGCTCGGAGACGCGACGGTCGCTGAGTCCCGCTGAGGCGAGGCGGCGACGCAGTTGCTCGACCTCGGCGCGCAAGAAGGCCACCTCGTCGGACCCGCCGGAATTGAACTGATCGGTGTTCATGGGGTCACCTCCTGATCGGTACGCCCGACATTACCCGTATCGCGGTGGCCGCCGCCCTCTTCGACGCGCCCGGGTCTTCGCCGGACGCCTCAGTCGTCGAGGTCCGCGGGGCGGGGGCCGAGGTAGTCGGGGCCGTAGGCGCCGGGCGCGGGGCGCCGCGACTTGCCGATCGACCGGTGCCCGGGAGCCATCCGCCGTGCGGTGACCAGGAAGGCGGTGTGGCCGTTCATCTGGTGATCGGGGCGCACGGCGAGACCCTCCAGATGCCAGTCGCGGACGAGCGTCTCCCAGGCCTGGGGCTCGGTGAACCCGCCATCGGCGCGCAGGGTCTCGACGAAGCGGGACAGCTGGGTCGTGGTGGCGACATAGGCGCACAGGATGCCCCCGGGGACCAGCCTTTCGACGGCCAGCGGCACGCAGCTCCACGGGTCGACCATGTCGAGGATCAGCCGGTCGACCTCGGTCTCCGTCATGGCGTCACGGACATCGCCCACGGTCAGCGTCCACGTGGACGGTTCGTCGCCGACGACCTGCTCGACATTGCGGCGGGCGGTCTCCGCGAAGTCCTCCCGCAGCTCATAGGACCCGACGTGACCCTCTGCTCCGACCGCTCGCAGCAGATAGGTGGTGAGGCTGCCGGAGCCCGCACCGGCCTCGACCACCCGGGCCCCCGGGAAGATGTCCGCCATCGCGATGATCTGCGCGGCGTCCTTGGGATAGATGATCGCCGCGCCGCGCGGCATCGAGACGACATATTCGAATAGCAAGGGCCTGAAAGCCTGGTACGGGTGACCGAGAGCGGTCTCGACGACGATGCCCTCGGGATGTCCGAGGATATCGTCGTGCCGGATCTGGCCCTTCTTGGTGGAGAACTCCTTGCCCGGAACGAGCTGGATATTGTGCCTCCGGCCCTTGGGGTCGGTCAGGCGCACCCAATCCCCTGCTCCGAAGGGGCCGCTGCGTCGCGGACTGGTCACCGCATCTCCTCTCGATAGGCCCGGTCGACGGTGGCGGCGTCGAGCCGACCGATGACGGTACCGTCCGGCTCGACCAGGGCATAGACGCGGGCGGGATGCTCCACCATCGCGATCAGCAGCCGACGCCCCGACAGTCCCGCGGGCAGCGCCGTCGCATCCGCGGGGGGCTGCTCGGCCACGGCGAGGTCGCGGGCGATGATCCGGTCCACGCGGACCAGCCGACGGCCGTGCGCCAGCGCCCCGGAGGAGCCCTGCCACAGGAAGACCGCCACCACACAGAACAACAGGGCACGGGTGAGATGGAAGGGCTCCAGCCGATCCACCGTGAGCACCGCCCACACCACCAGGCCGATGGCGGCGATGCGTCCGAGCCAGCCCGCCGCGAGCACACCGCGGGACTCCGAACCGGTGGCACCCCAGATGAGCGCCCGGAAGACCCGGCCGCCGTCGAGGGGCAGGCCGGGGAGCATGTTGAAGCCGGCGACGAGGATGTTGATGAAGCCGACCGACCACAGGACCGCATAGGTCAGTCCGGCCGGGAGCTGCAGGGCCGACCACCAGGCGGCGACGCCGATCACCAGGGATGCGAGCGGCCCGACGATGGCGGTGACGAATTCCTGCATCGGCGATCGCGACTCGCCCTCCAGGTGGGTCTCGCCGCCGAGCAGGTGCAGCGTCACCGAGGGGACGCGCATCCCGAAGCCGCGGGCGGCCACCACATGGGCGATCTCGTGCACCAGGATCGAGGCGTAGAGCGCTGTCACGAAGACGGCGGCGACCGCATAGGGATTACCCCCGAGACGTTCGAACTGCGGGGCGAAGACCACGACCAGCAGCACGCCCATCACCAGCAGGGAGGGGCGGATGAGCACGTCGGCGCCGGCGATCCGGCCGATGCGCCAGGCACCCCGGGGACGTCGCTCGCTCACGAGCCCTACGGTACAGACCGCCCGCGCGGCAGCGCCGAACTGTCGGCGGCTCGCCGTACCGTGAGGGCATGACCGAGCGAAGCGAGGGAACGATCAGCATGTCAGGCCGGGTCCTGCCTATCGTGGGTTCTTCTCGGCAGGGACCGGCATGACCGAGCGAAGCGAGGGAACCATCAGCATGTCAGGCCGGGTGGAGACCTCCTCCGCCCCGCAGGCGGTGCGCAGGTCGCTGTCGCCGAGCCGTGCGGGCGACTTCACCACGTGTCCGCTGCTGTACCGCTTCCGGACGATCGATCGCCTGCCCGAGCCGGCGGATCCGGCCGCTGCCCGCGGCACGCTCGTGCACGCCGTGCTGGAGTCCCTGTTCGACATCCCTGCCGCCGAGCGCACCCTCGAGAGGGCCCGTGACCTGCTTCCCTCCCACTGGCATCAGCTCCGCGAGGAGGACCCGCGGCTCGTCGAGCTCTTCGAGAGCGGGGCCGATGCCGCGGCCGAGGCCGACTGGCTCACCTCGGCGGCCGATCTCCTGGGCTCCTATTTCAGCGTGGAGGACCCTCGCTGCCTCGAGCCGGCGGCCCGCGAGGAGCGGGTTGCGCACACCCTCGAGTCGGGTCTGACGCTGCAGGGCATCGTCGATCGGATCGACATCTCCCCCGACGGCCTCGTCCGGGTGGTCGACTACAAGACCGGCCGGTCACCGGGACCGATGTTCGAGGACCGCGCCATGTCGCAGTTGAAGTTCTACGCCCTCGTGGTGTGGCGCGCCCGGGGAGTGCTGCCGACGCTGCTGCAGCTCTACTACCTCGCCGACCGGTCGGTCCTGTCCTATACGCCGACCGAGCAGGACCTGATCGTCACCGAGCGGCGGCTGACGGCGCTGTGGCAGGCCATCTCCGCCTCGATCGAGCGTCAGGACTTCCGCCCCTCCCCCGGTCCGTTGTGCCGCTTCTGCGCCCATCAGGCCCTGTGCCCGGAGTTCGGCGGCACTCCGCCGGCCTTCCCCGAGCTTCAGTTGGTCGACGCGAGGGCCCAGAGCGAACCGGGCGTCTGACCGTCCAGGGAGCGCAGGATCGTCCGCCGGGCCGCCTCGGGTACATGGACGGCGTGGGGCACCGCCACCACGATGCAGCCGGCCGCATTCGCCGAGGTCGCCCCGGTCTTGGAGTCCTCGACCGCCAGACAGCGATCGGGCTCGACGCCGAGTCGCCGCGCGGCGAGCAGATAGGGCTCGGGGTGCGGCTTGGGGCGCTCGACGGCGTCTCCGCTCACCACCACGTCGAAGCCCAGGGCGTCGACCACCGGTGCGGCGATCGACGCATAGGACATCGTCACGAGCGCCTGGGGAACCCCGGCCTCGGCGAAGTCCCGCACCAGCTCCCTCGCCCCGGGCCGCCACGGCAGGCCCTCGGCGAGGCGGCTGCTCACCCGGGCCGCCATGTAGTCGACGATCTGCTCGGCCGTCATCGCCGAGTCCAGTCGACGCCGGATATAGGCGCCCGCCTCCAGCAGGCCGCTGCCGACCAGCGCCAGACTGTCCTCCTCCGTCCACGGCCGGTCGTGCTCGGCGGCGAGTTCGTGCTCGCTCTCGATCCAGAAGCGTTCGGTGTCGACGAGCGTGCCGTCCATGTCCCACAGGACTGCGTCAGGAAGTGTCACCGGTCCACCGTATGATGTCCAGAGAACGAACGATCATCGTGGCCGAGGCGAGCCCGCCGTAGGCTGGACGTACCTGTACTCCACCTGAGGTTCTGCCGCTGTGCCTGCCATCTTCCTTCCCTCATTGCTCCGACCCGACGCGACCGAGACCCTGCGCTCCCTCATGGCCGAGCGCATCCTGGTCCTCGATGGCGCGATGGGCACGGCGATCCAACGCGACCGGCCCGATGAGGCCGGCTACCGCGGTGAGCGATTCGCGGAGTGGACCTGTGATGTGGGCGGCAACAACGATCTGCTCACGCTCACCCAGCCCGATCTCATCGCCGGCATCCACCGCGAATACCTCGAGGCCGGCGCGGACATCATCGAGACCAATACCTTCAGCGCCAATGCCATCTCCCTGCGCGACTACGCGATGGTCGAGTTCGCCTATGAGCTCAACCACGAGTCGGCCCGGCTCGCCCGCGAGGCCGCCGACGCGGTCGCCGAGGAGACCGGCCGTCCGCGCTTCGTCGCCGGTGCCCTCGGCCCGACCACGCGCACAGCGTCCATCTCCCCCGATGTCAACGACCCGGGTGCGCGCAATGTCAGCTATGACGATCTGGTCGAGGCCTACTCCACGGCGGTCCGCGGCCTGGTCGACGGCGGCGCCGATCTGCTCTTCGTCGAGACCATCTTCGACACCCTCAACGCCAAGGCCGCGATCTTCGCGATCGAGACCGTGTTCGAGGAGTACGACCGACGCTGGCCGGTCGTGATCTCCGGCACCATCACGGATGCCTCGGGACGCACCCTGTCGGGGCAGACCGTCGAGGCCTTCTGGAACTCCATCCGTCACGTGCAGCCGCTGCTGGTGGGCCTCAACTGCGCCCTCGGCGCCAGTGAGATGCGACCCTATGTCGCCGAGCTGTCACGGATCGCCGACTGCCATGTCTCCTGCTATCCCAATGCCGGTCTGCCGAATGCCTTCGGCGAGTACGACGAGCTGCCCGAGCAGACCGCGGCCGTGGTGCGCGAGTTCGCGGACAGCGGCTTCGTCAACGTCGTCGGTGGTTGCTGCGGCACCACACCCGGGCACATCGCCGAGATCGCCCGCCAGGTGACCGGCGTGACGCCCCGGGTCCCCGCGAGCCCCCGCCCCGCCCTGCGGCTGTCCGGCCTCGAGCCCTTCGTCGTCGACGAGGACTCGCTCTTCGTCAACATCGGCGAGCGCACCAATATCACCGGCTCGGCGCGCTTCCGCCGGCTGATCAAGGACGACGACTACCCCACCGCGCTGGAGGTGGCGCGCCAGCAGGTCGAGAACGGCGCGCAGGTCATCGACGTCAACATGGACGAGGGCATGATCGACGGCGTCGCCGCGATGGACCGCTTCGGGAAGCTGATCGCCTCCGAGCCCGATATCAGCCGCGTGCCGGTGATGGTCGACTCCTCGAAGTGGGAGGTCATCGAGACCGGCCTGAAGACCATCCAGGGCAAGCCGATCGTCAACTCGATCTCCATGAAGGAGGGCGAGGAGAAGTTCATCCGCGAGGCACGACTCTGCCGGCGCTACGGGGCCGCCGTCGTGGTGATGGCCTTCGACGAGGACGGTCAGGCCGACAACCTCCAGCGCCGCCAGGAGATCTGCGGGCGGGCCTACCGGATCCTCACCGAGGAGGTCGGCTTCCCGGCCGAGGACATCATCTTCGATCCGAATGTCTTCGCGGTCGCCACCGGCATCGAGGAGCATGCCCAGTACGGGGTCGACTTCATCGAGGCGACCCGCTGGATCAAGCAGAACCTCCCGCACGCGCTCGTCTCCGGGGGCGTCTCCAATGTGTCCTTCTCCTTCCGCGGCAACAATGCGGTCCGCGAGGCGATCCATGCGGTCTTCCTCTACCACGCGGTCGCCGCCGGACTCGACATGGGCATCGTCAACGCGGGCGCCCTCGTGCCCTACGACACCGTCGACGAGAAGCTCCGCGAGCGCATCGAGGATGTCATCCTCAATCGTCGCGAGGACGCCACCGAGCGGCTGCTGGAGATCGCCGGCGACTATGCCGGCACCGGCGAGAAGGCCGAGGCGGCCACCGAGGAGTGGCGCGAGCTCCCGGTGGACGAGCGCATCACCCACGCCCTCGTCAAGGGCATCGACGCCCACGTCGAGGCCGACACCGAGGAGTTGCGGCAGCTCATCGAGGAGCGCGGCGGACAGCCGATCGAGGTCATCGAGGGCCCCCTCATGGGCGGCATGAATGTCGTCGGCGATCTCTTCGGCTCGGGCAAGATGTTCCTGCCGCAGGTGGTCAAGTCGGCCCGCGTCATGAAGAAGGCGGTCGCCTATCTGATTCCCTTCATCGAGGCCGGCAAGAGCGAAGAGGACGCCGGTCGCAGCAATGGCACGGTCGTCATGGCGACGGTCAAGGGCGATGTGCACGATATCGGCAAGAACATCGTCGGCGTCGTGCTGCAGTGCAATAACTACGATGTCATCGATCTCGGGGTCATGGTGCCCGCGCAGAAGATCCTCGACGCGGCCAAGGAGCACCACGCCGACATCATCGGGCTCTCGGGGCTCATCACGCCGTCCCTCGACGAGATGGAGGGCTTCGCCGCCGAGATGCAGCGCCAGGGGCTCGACATCCCCCTGTTGATCGGCGGCGCGACCACCTCGCGGGCCCACACCGCGGTCAAGGTCTCGCAGAAGTACGACGGTCCGGTGGTGTGGGTCAAGGACGCCTCGCGCTCGGTGCCCGTCGTGGCGAACCTCCTCTCCGAGGAGCGTCGCGGCACGCTGCTGGCCGAGATCGAGGCCGACTACGCCTCGCTGCGCGAGCGCCATGCCGCCAAGCGCGGCGGCCGGCCGATCCTGCCGTTGGCCGATGCCCGTGCCGATGCCAGCCCGCTGGACTGGAGCGACTATGTCCCTCCGGTCCCCGCCACGCCGGGTGTCCACGTGCTCTCGGACTATCCGCTCGATGAGCTGCGGGACTATATCGACTGGCAGCCCTTCTTCAATGCCTGGGAGATGAAGGGATCCTTCCCCGATATCCTCAACAATCCTGCGAGCGGCGAGGCCGCCCGCAGGCTCTGGGACGATGCCCAGCGCATGCTCGATCAGCTCATCGAGGAGCGGTGGATCAGCGCCAATGGGGTCTTCGGGCTGTTCCCGGCCGCGGCGGTCGGCGACTCGACCGAGGTGTACGCCGATGAGGACCGCACCGAGGTCCTCGCGACCCTGCACCATCTGCGTCAGCAGACCGAGCACCGGGCCGGCATCCCGCATCGTTCGCTCGCGGACTTCATCGCCCCGCGCGACTCCGGGCTCGCCGACCATGTCGGTGCCTTCGCGGTCACCGCCGGCCTCGGCAGCTCCGACAAGGTGGCGCAGTTCAAGGCCGAGCTCGACGACTACAGCGCCATCCTGCTCGAATCCCTCGCCGATCGGCTCGCGGAGGCCTTCGCCGAGCGCCTGCACGAGCGCGTCCGGACGGAGTTCTGGGGCTACTCCCCCGACGAGAAGCTCACCAACACCGAGCTGATCAAGGAGCAGTACGACGGGATCCGCCCGGCGCCGGGCTACCCCGCCTGCCCTGAGCACACCGAGAAGCAGACACTGTGGGAGCTGCTCGATGTCGAGTCCGCGACCGGTATCGAGCTCACCGAGAGTATGGCGATGTGGCCGGGAGCCTCGGTCAGCGGCTGGTACTTCTCCCATCCGCAGTCTCAGTACTTCGTGCTGGGCAGGATCGGACGCGATCAGGTCGAGGACTACGCGGCCCGCAAGGGCTGGACGATGGCCGAGGCCGAGCGCTGGCTCTCGCCGAATCTCGGCTACCAGCCCGACGAGGACTGAACGTCGTGCGTGAGTCTGCGGCGCGCACGGCCTAGGCTGAGCTCGTGACTGCGAATCCGAGCGAGACCTTGCGCGATCCGTGGCTCGTCGCCGCCTTCGAGGGCTGGAACGACGCCGCGGACGCGTCGACCGACGTGATCGCCCATCTCATCGACGAGTGGGATGCCGAGGTCTATGCGGAGTTCGACGGTGACGACTACTACGACTTCCAGGAGACGCGGCCGGTCATCCGCGGCAGTGACCAGGACCGACGCATCGACTGGCCCACCCCGACGGTCTATCTGGCGAGGCCGCCGCACGGCGACCGCGACGTGCTGCTCCTGAGGGCGCCCGAGCCGCACCTGCGCTGGCGGGCCTTCACCCGCGCGATCCTGGAACTCGCGACGATGTCCGGTGCCCGCGACATCGTGTGCCTCGGCGCGCTGCTGGCCGACACACCGCATACCCGCACCGTGCCCGTGACGGGATCGTCGACCTCGTCGACCATCACCGACAAGCTGTCGATCGCCTCATCGAACTACAGCGGACCGGTCGGTATCACCGGGGTCGTCGCCCACGAGGCCGCGACGGCCGGCTTCGGTTCCACCTCGCTGTGGGCCGCCGTGCCGCACTATCTCGCCGAACCTCCCTGCCCCAAGGCCACCTTCGCGCTGCTCGGCGCTTTGGAGGACACGCTCGGCACCCCGCTCCCCGAGGGCGAGCTCGGCGAGCTCGCCGCTGCGTGGCAGCGCGGGGCCGACGAGATCGCCCAGCAGGACCTCGAGATCGCCGAGTACGTGCAGTCCCTGGAGGAGGAGCACGATGCCGGCGGCACCCCGGAGACCTCCGGTGACGCGATCGCGCGGGAGTTCGAGCGCTACCTGCGCCGACGCGATCTCGGCTCCTAGGCCGCGTCGCCGGGGTCTCAGAGACCGAGCACGGCGGAGGCGATGAGGAAGTAGACCACGAGCCCCGAAGCATCGCAGAAGGTCGAGATGAAGGGCGTCGAGAACACCGCCGGATCGGCGTGCAGCGTGCGCGCGACCAGCGGCATGCAGCCCCCGACCGCGGCCGCGATGGTGCAGACCGAGACGAGGGTCAGTCCGATGACCAGGCCGAGGTCGAAGCCGTAGACCAGCCCCGCGAGCACGAAGCCCAAGGTCCCGAGCAGGACACCCATCAGCAGTCCGACGGCCGACTCCCGCAGGAAGATGCGGCGCACATCGCGGGTGCGCACATCGCCGAGGGCGAGGGCACGGGTGACCGTCGTGGCCGCCTGGGCGCCCGTATTGCCCGCCGTGCCGGTCAACAAGGGGATGAACAGGGCGAGTGTGACGACCTGTTCCAGCTGCCCCTCGAAGAGCTCCAGCACCTGCACCGTGAGGATCGCCGAGATCGCGAGCACCAGGAGCCAGACCACCCGCGACCGGGCGAGCCGCACGACCGAGGTCGCCAGATAGGGCCGGGCGAGCGGCTCCGTGGCGCCGCTGCGCGCCGCATCCGTGCCCGCCTCGTCGGCGAGGATCTCCCGGGCCGACTCGAGAGTCACGACGCCGACGACCCGCTCCTCCTCATCGACCACCGCGGTGACAGCCGCCGCCGAGTCGACGACCTGGACCGCGGCGTGTTCGACATCGTCGTGCACATGCAGCGCCACGGCCCGCCGCCGCAGATCGGCCACCGGCGCGTCCAGGTCGGCACGCAGCAGATCCCCGAGATCGATCATGCCGAGGAGGATGCGCTCGGGCGTGCACAGGGGTAGCGCCGCCAGCGAGTCCGTCGGGATCGGTGTGGACCGCACGCGGCGCAAGGACTCGCGCACCGAGTCTCCGGGGTGCAAGAGCACCAGCTCGGGTGACATCCGCCTGCCGATCGACCGCGGCGGATAGCCCAGGACGACACCGGTCAGCTGCTGCTCGGCGCCGGACAGCCCGCGCATCAGACGCGAGGCCACCGCGGCGGGCACCTCGTCCAGCACCTCGACGCGCTCCTCGGGGTCGAGCTCCTCGAAGAGCCCGCGCACCTCGTCATCGCGCAGCTCGCCGATCAGCTCGGCCTGCAGCTCGGCGTCGAGGGACTCGAACACCGCCATGGCGGCGTCCTTGTCCAGGAGCCGGAAGACGACGGCCCGGTAGCCGGCGGGCAGCCGCTCGACGATGGAGAGCGATTGGGCGATGCCGAGGCTGTCGAGGGCATGCGAGATCGCCGGCAGATCCCCTGCGTCGACGAGCTCGGTGAGCTGCTCGGGCGTGGGCGTCATCGGCCCAGGTCCACACCCAGCAATGCGTCGATCGCCAGCGCGATATCGGCGCCCGCATCGGGATCATCGCCCTCGGCGGCGGCCCACGCATCGATGACCTCGAGTGCCCGCGGAGCGTCCAGGTCCTCGGACAGCGCCACACGCAGATCGGCGATCACCGGGGCGGCCGCCGGCGCGGCATCGCGGGCGACGGCCGAACGCCATGTCTTCAGACGGGCGAGGGCGGTGTCGATCTGCTCGCCGGTCCACTCCCAGTCGCCGCGATAGTGATGCGCGAGCAGCGCCAGCCGGATCGCGGCCGGCGCATGGCCATCGGCGCGCAGACGCGAGACCAGCACGAGATTGCCCTTCGATTTGGACATCTTCTCGCCCTCGAAGCCGACCATGCCGCCGTGCACATAGTGCCGGGCGAACGGCGCCCCGGTGGCCACGGCGGCCTCAGAGGCGCTCATCTCGTGATGCGGGAACACCAGATCCGAACCGCCGCCCTGGACGTCGAAGGTGCGTCCGAGGTGCTCGAGCGCGATCGCGGCGCACTCGATATGCCAACCGGGCCGGCCATCGCCGAAGGGGCTGGGCCAGGACGGCTCGCCCGGTCGGGCGGCCTGCCAGACCAGACAGTCCAGCGGATCGCGCTTGCCCGGCCGATCCGGATCGCCGCCGCGCTCCCCGAACAACCGCCTCATCGTCTCCTCGTCGAGATGGCCGACCGTCCCGAAGGCCTCGTCGGCGTGCACCTCGAAGTACAGGTCGCCGTCGACCTCGTAGACGGCGCCGGCATCCCGCAGGCTCTCCACCATCTCGATGACCGAGGGGATCGCCTCGACGGCCCCGACATAGTCATCCGGTGCGATGACCCGCAGCGACTCCATGTCCTCGCGGAAGAGCTGCGTCTCACGCTCGGCGAGGTGCTGCCAGTCCACCCCGGTGGCGGTCGCCCGCTCCAGCAGCGGATCGTCGACATCGGTGACGTTCTGGGTGTAGGCGACGTCGAGGCCGCGATCGCGCCAGAGACGCTGCAGGAGATCGAAGGCCAGATACGTATTGGCATGGCCCAGATGGGTCGCGTCATAGGGCGTGATGCCGCAGACATAGAGGCGCGCCTGCTCCGGCGGATCGATCGCGCTGAGCGTCGAGGTGGCCGAGTCGTGCACGCGAGGAGCGGGACCGAACCCGTAACCACGTTCGGCGAGCGAGGGGACGACGGGGGACGGCCAACTCTGCATGAGTCGAGCGTATCCGGGCACAATGAGCGAGTGATCATCGACTGCGCGATCTACCGCGACGGCAGCCGGAGCCGCACCGTCGATCCCGACGACGGCGCCCAGGGTATCGCCGCGGCGGTCGAATCCCTCGCCCATGGTGAGTCCGTGTGGATCGGCGTCAAGGATCCGTCACCCGACGAGATCGAGAGCCTCGGACGGGAGCTGCGATTGCATCCCGTGGTGATCGACGACATCCTCGAGCCCCACCAGCGACCCAAGATCGACCGCTACCGCGACTATCTCCTGGTCTCCCTCCGCGGTGTCAGCTACGCCGATGACGAGGTCGAGACCCATGAGGTCGACATCTGCCTGAGCGAACGCTTCGTCCTGACGGTGCGGCACGGCGGGCCGTCCCTCTCGCAGGCTCAGGCCGATCTCGAGGACGACCATGACCGGCTCCGCCACGGGCCCGTGTCGGTGCTGCACGCCGTGCTCGATGTCGTCGTCGACGGTTACGGCGATGTCGCCGCGGAGTTGGAGACCGATGTCGAGGAGGTCGAGGTCTCGGTGTTCTCCGAGGAGCGCACGCGTGACTCGAACCGCATCTACCGGCTCAAGCGCGAGTCGCTGGAGTACCGCCGGGCGGTCCTGCCGTTGCGTGAGCCCCTCGCGCGCCTCGTCGACACGATGGAGCCGCGCGAGGCCCGACCCTATTTCCGGGATGTCTCCGAGCACCTCCAGCGCGCCCTGGACGCCATCGAGGCCGTCGACAGCCTGCTCGACAACGCCCTGTCGGCCCACCTCGCGCAGCTCTCGATCCAGCAGAACGACGATATGCGCAAGCTGACGGCCGGCGCGGCCCTCTTCGCGATCCCGACCGCCATCGCGGGTATCTACGGGATGAACTTCCACGACATGCCCGAACTGCGCTGGCCCTTCGGCTATCCGCTGGTATTGGGGATCATGGCCCTCGCCTGCGGCTATGCCTATCTGCGGTTCAAACGTTCGGGATGGTTGTAGGCCAGCGGTTCTCGGCGACCAGCTCGTCGAGCGGACGGGCGACCGTCCACCCCGTCTCCTCCAGCATCGGGCGCGGGTAGAACTCCTCCACCGGGCCCAGGCAGAGCACGGCGATCGGCTCGGCGCCCGCGGGGAAGTCCAGCAGTGTGGCGAGCCGGTCGGGATCGAAGAGCGATACCCAGCCCATCCCCAAGCCCTCTGCCCGCGCCGCGAGCCACAGGTTCTGGATGGCGCAGGAGGCCGAGGCCAGGTCCATGTGCGGCATGGTGCGCCGGCCGAAGACGTGGCCTTCGCGGTCCTCGGTCAGGGCCACCACCAGCAGCTCGGCGCAGTCCGCGATGCCTTCGACCTTGAGCCGGGAGAACTCGGCGCCGCGCTCTCCCAGCACCTCGGCCGTCCGCTCGGTCTCCTCGCGGACGAGATCCCCGATCGAGGCCCGCAGCCGTCGATCGGTGATCCGACAGAAGCGCCACGGCTGCATCAGCCCGACGCTCGGCGCCCGGTGCGCGGCCGCGAGCAGACGCTGCAGCGTCTCATCGGCGACCTCTCCCCCGGCGAAATGACGCATATCGCGTCGCTCGGCGATCACCCGGTACACGGCCTCGCGGTCCGCCGCGGGATAGCGGTGTCGGCTCATCGGTCGATCAGGCGTAGGAGGCGGAGAGGACGCCCGCGGCGAGCAGACCCATCACCGCGAAGCCGAGCACGATGCGGTAGACGACGAAGGGGGCATAGGAACGGGTGCTGACATAGCGCAGCAGCCAGTGGATGACGGCCAGACCGACCACGAAGGAGACCACGGTGCCCACGATCGTCGGGCCGGCACCGTACGCGTTCTCGGCTCCGGGGATGTCCTTGAGCTTGTAGACACCCGCCCCGACGACCGCGGGGATCGCGAGCAGGAAGGCGTAGCGCGTCGCAGCCTGACGCTCATAGCCGAGGAAGAGGCCCATCGAGATGGTGGCGCCGGAGCGCGAGACCCCGGGGACGATCGCGGCCGCCTGTGCGGCACCGAAGAGCACCGCGTGCCGCATGGTCAGCTGCTCGATGGCCCGGTTCTTGCGTCCCACCTTCTCGGAGATGCCGAGCACGACGCCGAGCACGACGAGGGTCGTGGCGATGACCCACAGGCTGCGGAACTCCCGATCGATGAGGTCCTCCAGCAGCAGCCCGAGAATCACGATCGGCAGCGAGCCGATGATGATGAACCAGCCCATGCGCCATTCGGGGGCCTGTCTGGCGTCGGCGGAGAACACGCCGCGCACCCATCCTGATCCGATCGTCCAGATGTCGCGCCAGAAGTAGAGCACGACCGCCAGCTCGGTGCCGATCTGGACGACAGCGGTGTAGGCCGCCCCGGGATCGCCCCATCCGAAGAGCTGCGGGAAGATCGCGAGATGCGCGCTACTGGAGATCGGGAGGAACTCGGTGAGCCCCTGGATGAGACCCAGGACGACTGATCGCAGCAAATCCACCGTGCGAGCCTACACGCGGCTCCAGGCCCGACTGGCTACCCTGCTGGCATGTTGAAGAGGCGGCTCGGTGGCTCCGGACTCGAGGTGTCGCGCCTGGGGCTCGGCACGATGACGTGGGGCACGATCGTCGACGACTACGTCGCCGAGGACCTGCTGACCGCCTTCCTCGATGCCGGCGGAACCCTGATCGACACCGCCCCGATCTACGGTGAGGGCCGCGCCGAGGAATTGCTCGGCCGGCTGCTGGCCAAGTCGGGCGCCCGGGATCGACTCGTGCTGGCGGGCAAGGCCGGGCTGATCCACCGCGATGGCGCGGTGGTCCGCGATTCGTCGCGGCGGACGCTGCTCGCCCAGCTCGACCAGTCGCTGCGCGATCTCGGCACCGACCATCTCGATCTGTGGCAGATCCATCGGTTCGACGAGACGACGCCGATCGACGAGGCGATGGCGACCCTCGACGACGCCGTACGGTCCGGACGGGTGCGATACGCGGGCATCAGCAACTACTCAGGGTGGCAGACATCGCTGGCGCACGCGCGATTCGATCGCCTCGGCACCGGAGTGCCTCTGGTCAGCGCCCAGGTGGAGTATTCGCTGGTGAACCGGTCTGCCGAGGCCGAGGTGATCGCGGCGGCCGAGTACCTGGGGATGAGCATTCTCGCCTGGTCTCCCCTGGGCCGTGGCGTCCTGACCGGCAAGTACCGCGGCGGCATCCCCGGCGACTCGCGGGCGGCCGATGCTCAGTGGGAGCCCTTCGTCGCGGCCTATCTGTCGGCACAGAAGACCCGCATCGTCGATGCCGTGGCCAAGGCCTCCGAGGGGCTCGGGGTTCCGATGACCCATACGGCGCTGGCGTGGGCCCGGGACCGTCCCGGTATCGGTGCCCTCGTGGTGGGGGCGCGTACCGTGGCGCAGTTGACGGAGTCACTGGGCGCGGAGAGCCTCACCCTGCCGGCGCAGATCGCCGACGCCCTGTCCGATGTCTCATGAGGAGCACCATGGTCGAGTACGAGTTCTGGAATATGTCGATCTCGCGCACGCAGTCGCGTCAGGCGGTGTGCCGGATGCTCACCGATGCCGCCGAGTTCCAGGGCTGGGAGCTCGACCGGCTGCGTCGCGATCGCAGCGGAGAGCGTTCCGTCCGCCTCCGCCGCAAGATCATCCGCATGCGCCCCACCTTCTGACCCCGCCCCGCCCTCACCCGCCCTCGTCGTGGGCGGTGAGTCATCACCCATGCCGCGGCGTCATCGGTGGTTGATGACTCACCGCCCGGGGCGAGGCGGGTCAGGCGAGGTCGAGGAAGGTGTCGAAGACGCGCGAGCCGAACTGGAGGGCGTCGAGGGGGACGCGCTCATCGACCCCGTGGAACAGCGCCGTGAAGTCGAGATCGGCGGGCAGCCGCAGCGGCGTGAAGCCGTAGGACGTGATGCCGAGCTTGTCGAAGGCCTTGGCATCCGTGCCTCCGGACATCAGGAACGGAGCGATATGCGCCTCGGGATCATGGCGATGCAGGGACATCGTCATCGCATCGACCAGGTCGCCCTCGAAGCCGTACTCCAGCGCTCGATCGAAGGTGTATGAGTCGACGGCGACCTTCTCCCCCACGATCTCCTGCACCGCCGGCATGAAGGTCTCGGCATGACCCGGCAGGTACCGCCCGTCGACGAAGGCCACCGCCTCGCCCGGCACCACATTGTGCTTGTAGCCGGCCTGGAGCATCGTCGGATTGGTCGTATTGCGCAGTCCGGCCCCGATCATCCGCACCGCCGGGCCGAAATGCTCCAGCAGCTCCGCCGGCGAGCCCTCGGCGCCCGTCAGCTCGCGCACCTTGTCGAGCAGCAGGCGCATCGAGGGTCCGGGCTCCTCGGGCCACAGGTGGTCACCCAGCGCGGCCAGACCGCGCGCGAGATGCGCGACCGGATTGTCGTCATTGCGCATCGAGCCGTGTCCCGCGGTGCCCGACGCCGTCAACCGCATCCAGGCGATGCCCTTCTCGCCGGACTCCACGAGGTAGAGACGCTGTCCGCCGATCTCGGTCGAGAAACCGCCCACCTCGCCGATGGCCTCGGTGCAGCCCTCGAACCATTCGGGATGATGGTCGACCAGCCAGTGCGCCCCCTTGCGGCCGCCGGCCTCCTCGTCGGCGGTGAAGACCAGCAGGATCGGGCGATCCGGGATCGCACCTGCTCGCTGCCGGGCCCGGACGACGGACAGGAGCATCGCGTCGAAGTCCTTCATGTCGACGGCGCCGCGCCCGTACAGATAGCCGTCGACGATCTCCGCGGCGAACGGGTCGACACTCCAGTCGGCAGCCTCCGCCGGCACGACGTCCAGATGTCCGTGGATCACCAGCCCGGGCCGCGACGAGTCCTGATCGCCCCACCGAGCGACCAGGGTCGCCCGTCCCGGCTCCGACTCGTAGATCTGCGAGTCGATGCCCACCTCGGCGAGCGATGCCGCCACGTACTCGGCGGCCGCCCGCTCTCCCGGCCCCGAATCGTCACCGAAATTGGAGGTGTCCATACGGATCAGGTCACGGCAGATGTCGACGGTCTCGGCGTCAGGCAGGTACCCCATGCCCCGATCGTACGGGGACTCAGCCGACGAGGCGGCGGGCCAGATGCCGGACCATCCACCGAGCCGGCAACCTCAGCAGCGCACCGGGCACCCCGATCACCGCGATGTCCTCGCGCCACAGCACCTCGCTGCCCTGGGCGGCCGGGGCGATCTCGATGGTCGCCCACCCCCGCACGATCCTGCCGCGCTTCACCAGCTCGACGCGACGCCCCGGCTCGACCAGCACCACCGACATCGGGTCGTCGAAGGCGAGTGGACCGAGGCCGGTGCGTGCCGTGAACCCGTCGGCCGTGCGGCGGATGCGGGTCAGCGGCACCGAGTGATCCTCCCACCGGGTCAACCGGTCGAAAGCCTCTGGTGCATCGTGACGACTCGACAGCCGGTACTCGACATAGACCATGGGTACTAGATTGACGCCATGACACGCAGCATGCCCTTCGAGTCGGTTCAGGACGTCAAGGATCGCCTCGCCAGCGCCGGCTATCTGGCCTCCGATGCCATCGCCACCACCGTCTTCCTGGCCAGCGAACTGGGCAAACCGCTCCTGGTCGAGGGCCCGGCCGGTGTCGGCAAGACCGAGTTGTCCCGAGCCGTCGCGACGGCCTGCGGAGCCGATCTGGTCCGCCTGCAGTGCTATGAGGGGGTCGACGAGGCCCGCGCCCTCTACGAGTGGAATCACGCCAAGCAGCTGCTGCGGATCAGCTCGGGCAGCGGGAACGAGACCTGGGACGACGCCCGCGACGACATCTTCAGCGAGGAGTTCCTGCTGCCGCGCCCGCTGTTGACCGCCATCCGCAATGACGGTCCCACGGTGCTGCTGATCGACGAGACGGACAAGGCGGATGTCGAGATCGAGGGACTGCTCCTCGAGGTCCTCGGCGACTTCCAGGTCACCGTCCCCGAGCTCGGCACCGTCACCGCGACGCAGCGCCCCTTCGTCGTCCTGACCTCGAATGCCACCCGGGAGCTGAGCGAGGCGCTGCGTCGTCGCTGCCTATTCCTGCACATCGAGTTTCCGGCTGCCGAGTTGGAGCGCGAGATCGTCACCCTCAAGGTCCCCGGCCTCGACGCGGCGCTCGCGGACTCGGTCGTGCGCGTCATCGGGGCACTCCGCGAGAGCGGCCTGCGCAAGGCGCCCTCGGTGTCCGAGACCCTCGACTGGGCCCGCACGCTCGTCGCCCTCGGTGCCCACACCCTGGACGACGCGGTCATCGAGGAGACCCTCGGCGTGGTCCTCAAGCATCAGGACGATATCGGGAAGGCCCGCGCGGCGCTCAAGCTCAGCGAGACCTCGTGACCGACGTCGCCGAACGCCTGGTCTCCTTCGTGGAGGCGTTGCGACTCAAGGGCATCAATGCCGGACCGAGCGAGACGATCGACGCCGCCCAGGTCGCCACCGTGCTCGGTTTCGATGACCGCGAGATCCTGCGCGAGGGCTTGGCCGCCGCCCTGGTCCGGCGCGACGGACAGCGCGATGTCTTCGACATGACCTTCGACCTCTTCTTCCCCGCCGGGGTGGGCGCGCCTCAGGCGGCGCGCGATGAGCCCGCGGCCGATGGCCTGGAACAGCTGCGCGATCTATTGGCCATGGCGCTCGCCGATGACGATCCGCGAGCCCTCGACCAGCTCGCGGAGGTCGCCGTCGACGTGCTGGGCGAGGTCGGACAGCCGGGGACCTCCACCCACGGCTGGTCGGCGTATCAGACGTTGGAGCGCCTGCGTCCCCAGACGCTCGTCGCCGCCGCGGTCGGCTTCCGGGGAGGAGGCGGCGGTGGCGGCGCGGGCAGCCAGGGCAGCCCGGTCGCCGAGCGGCTGCACCGTGACGAGGTACGCCGCGCGGTGGGCCGTTTCCGCGAGGCGGTCGCATCCGAGGCTCGACGACGCACCGCTGAGGTCAGGGGGCGCGAGGTGGTCTCGCGCCATGCGGTCGCCCCCAGCAAGGACCGGGTCGAGTTCCTCTCGGCCAATGCCCATCAGCTCGCGGAGATGCGACGCACCGTCCAGCCCCTCGCCCGCCGTCTCGCGACCCGCCTCTCGGCCCGGCGTCGTCGTCGCCGACGTGGGCAGATCGACATCCGGCGCACGCTACGGGCGGCGATGAGTACCGGCGGAGTGCCGGTCAAACCCGTTTATGCCGCCCCCCGACCGTCGCGCCCCGAGCTCGTGCTGCTCTGCGATGTCTCCGGATCGGTCGCGGGATTCTCCGATTTCACGATGCTGCTGGTCAAGGCCCTGAGCGACCAGTTCAGCAAGGTCCGGGTCTTCGCCTTCGTCAATGCGATGGCCGAGGTGACCGAGCTCGTCCGCGAGCAGGACGGGGACCTCAGTTCGCGCATCCTCGCCGAGGCTCGGGTCACCAAGTGGCACACGAGCAGCGACTACGGCGAGGCGCTGCTGGACTTCGTCGGTGATTTCGAGGACGCGGTGGGTCCGCGGACCGCCGTGCTGATCCTCGGCGATGCCCGCAACAACAACCAGCGGCCTCGGCTGGATGCCCTGCACCGGATCTCCGAGCGGTCACGACGGACCTTCTGGCTGAACCCGGAGCACGGCTCGCGCTGGGGCTTGGGCGACTCCGAGGCCCTCGCCTACAGCGAGGTGGTGCCCATGTACGAGTGCTGCACGATCGAGCAGTTGAGCACGGTGGTGGGACGGCTGCTGCCGGTCTGAGCCCTCAGGGCTCCAGACCGTGCTCCTTCATGATGGGCAGCGGGTCGACCGCCGAGCTCTCGTCCTCCGGATGCACCTCGAGGTGCAGGTGGGGACCGGTGACATTGCCGGTCGCTCCGACGGCGCCGATCTGGTCGCCCTTGCGGACCACCTGTCCGGCCTCCACATCGGTCCGCGACTGGTGCGCATACCAGAGCTCGGTGCCGTCGGCGAGACGCAGCACGGTGCGATTGCCGTAGGCACCCGCATAGCCCACCGAGACCACGACCGCGTCCTGCATCGCGTACAGGGGGGTGCCGCTCGGTGCGGAGAGGTCGATGCCGGTGTGCCGGCCGCTGGACCACATGCGTCCGGCCTGGCCGAAGCGCGCCGACAGGCGGTAGTCCTCCAGCGGCATGACCCACTCGTCGGCCTTGCGCGCCTCCTCGGCGGCACGGGCCTCCTCCTCCGCCTGGAGCTGGGCCTGACGTTCCTCGACGAGACCGGCGATCCGCTCCTTCTCGGCGTTGAGCGCCTCGCGCTGGGCGGCGAAGTCCGGGAGCATCGGCGGCAGCAGGGCCGAGGCCAGGTTGACCGGACCGGTCGCCTCCTCGGGGACCTCCGACTGGGCGCGCAGCTGCGAGGCCAGCGGGCTGGTGTCATCGGTCAAGGGGGTGGGATCGGGTGCGGCCACGCCCGGATCGGCCGAAGGGGTGGGCGCGGGCTCCTCGCCGGGAGGCGGCGCCTCGCCCTCGGCCTCGGGGTCGACCGGCTCCGCCTGTCCCGGCTCCGCCTCGTCGACGACGGCCTCGTCCTCGGCAGCGGGCTGAGACTCCCAGCCGACCGCGGCCTCCGGGTCGACCGGTGGCTCGACGACATCGGGGACCGTCGGCACATCGGCGACGGCCAGAGGGGCAGGCTCGACCGCGGCGACGGGAGCCTCGTCCGCGGTGGTGGCGGCGACTCCGCCGGCCGCGGCGGCCAGGCTCACCGTGCCGACGATCAGGGGGGACGCCCACCGACGACGAGGACGCTGACGGCGCCGGGCGCCACCTCGGGGTCGAGGACCGTCCGCTGGAGCGGACGAGCGTCGGGAGGCAGTCGTCATCGGGAGGGAGACCTCAGAAATCGTCGGGAATCGAGCCGCGGCCTACTCTACCGACAACCGCCGATACGCGCGTCGACTATCCACAGATTCGGATGAATATCTGATTCCGAGCCCGATGATTGACAGGAGACATGCGACGTGCTTGCCACCTTGCGGATGCGGAGCCGGCGAATCGCTGCCATCGTCGCGGTATGTATATCGGCGGTTCACTCTTCCTGCTGGCCATCGGAGCGATCCTGGCCTTCGCTGTCCAAGACGCGATCAGCGGCATCGATCTCGTCACCACCGGCTACATCCTGATGGGAGTCGGCGTGCTCGGACTGGTGCTCTCGATGATCATGGCCGGGCGCGCTGGGCGCGACGCCCCTCCCCCGCGCTGACGCCTCACACCGCGCTCTCGATAGCCCGGTAGAAGGTGGGGTACGGGTAGATCATATTGCGCAGTGTCGCCAGCGGAACCTCCGCGCGCACGGCGAGGGCGAGCATCGACAGCGTCTCGCCCCCCGTCGGCCCCGCTGAGGTCGCCCCCACTAGTCGATCGTGCTCGGCGTCGATGACCAGTTTGATGAAGCCGTCGTTGCCGGGTCCGTGGATGAAGCCTCGACTGCTGGCCGGGATCTGCGTCGTCGAGGTCCGCACATCGATCCCCTGTTCCTTCGCCTGGGCCTCGGTGAGGCCGACAGCGCCGATCTCCGGATCGGTGAAGGTCACCCGGGGCAGGCTGGTGTCGTAGGGTCCGAGTTCACGCTCCAGCAGCTGATCGCCGACCCGGGCGGCCTGATACATCGACACATGGGTGAACTGTCCGCGGCCGGCGATGTCGCCGATCGCCCACAGTCCCGGCGCGAGTCGCAGCTCGTCGTCGACCGTCAACATCCTGCCGCTGGTGTCCACACCCAGGTCCTCGAGCCCGAGATCGTGGATGCGGGCACGGCGCCCGGCGGCCACCAGCAATCGTTCGGCGCGGATCTCGTCCGTGGACAGCCGGACCGTGAAGCCATCGTCCCCGTGCCCGATCCCGTCGATGCTCACGGATTCGCGGACGGTGATCCCCTCGCTCTGCAGGACATCGCGCAGCACATCGCTCGACTCCGGCTCCTCGACGGCCAGGAGGCGTTCGGCCGCCTCGATGATCGTCACGGCCGTGCCGAAACGGGCATAGGCCTGGGCGAGCTCGAGACCGATCGCCCCGCCCCCGATGACGATGAGGCTCGTCGGCGCCTCGGTCGCCGCGACGGCCTCGCGATTCGTCCAGTAGGGCGTGGAGTCGAGGCCGGGGATCGGCGGCACCGACGCGGTCGTCCCGGTATTGAGCACGACCCCGCGCTCCGCTGCGAAGCGCTCTCCCTCGACCTCGACCTCCCGTTCCCCCACCAGCTTTCCGCGGCCCCGGACCAGCCGCACACCCGCCCGTGTCAGCCGGTCGGCGGCGGCCGAGTCGTCCCAGTCCGAGGTCGCCTCGCGACGAATCCGTTCGGCGACGATGGTGAAATCGGGATGGATCTCGGTGCTGCCGGCGAGCCGGCGGCCCCGTTGCGTCTCCGCGATGGTCCCGGCCGCGCGGATCATCATCTTGGAGGGTATGCAACCCCAGTACGGACACTCGCCGCCGACGAGCTCGGCTTCGACGGCGACGACATCGAGTCCCTCCGTCGCGAGTCGCGTGGCGAGGGACTCGCCCCCAGGGCCGGTGCCGACGATGACGACATCACAGGTGGTCATGGCACCATCGTCCGCCCGACGGAGCGCGCGCGCTGGGCGAGCGGGTCAGGATGCGCCGTCGGCGTCCTTGAGCAGGCCCGCGTACTCGTCGAGTGCCTCGATGAAGGCCGGGAGCCGGCCGTCCTCGTGGATCTTCAGGATGGCCTCGACCTGATGGCGCGCGAAGGGGCAGATGCCCTCGGCCTGCAGCTCATGCTCGGGCGCGTCGGGATGCTCGAGGCACACCATGAGTCCGACTCCGGCCGTCAGGTACATCTCACAGCCGAGCTTCTTCATCAGGATGAGACTCATCTCGAAGGCGAGTCGCTGGTGCTCGCTGTCTCGCAACCCGTTCGCTCCTTGATCGCAGGGAAGGCCGGGCACACCCTGGTGCCCGGGCGGCCACGATCTCACACGACATCGACGATGTCGACCGCCGCCTCCGATAGTGAACCACCCGGCGCAAGCAGGGCGTCCGGGCCGTAGGCTCATCCCGCACCGTCGACATCGCGAGAAGGACCATGAGCGGACTCACCGAAGACCAGAAGACCCTCCTACTCGAGCGTTTCCGGTCGTTGAGCCTCGGCTCCACGCACCTGTCCGCGGCCCACGCGCGGATGCTGGTGGCCGAGGTCGACGCGGTCCTCGGGGGGGTCGTCGAGCCCGAGGCGCTCCCGGATACCGCCGTGCCCGAGGGTGTCGTCACCATCGCCTGCGATGGCTCGTGCCTGGTCAACCCCGATGGGCCCACCGGCTGGGCCTGGGTGGCCGCCGATGGCCGCAGCGACTCTGGCGGGCTGGCGAACGGCACGAACAATATCGGCGAGCTGCTCGCGCTGATCAACGCCCTCGAGGCCCATCCGACCTCTCCCTTGCACCTGCAGCTGGACTCGCAGTATGTGCTCAACTCGGCCACCAAATGGATTCCCGGCTGGAAGCGCAAGGGCTGGAAGACCGCTGCCGGCAAGCCGGTGGCCAATGTCGACCTCATGCAGCGTCTCGATGCGTTGCTGCGGGCCCGGGAAGAAGCCGGTGTGGCGACCACCTGGGAGTGGGTGCGCGGCCACAACCAGCACGCGCTGAACGAGGAGGCGGACCGGTTGGCCGGCGAGGCGGCCCGACTCGCCCGCTGAGCCATCCCGCCGGCCGATGTTTGACGAGGGGCCGCAGCGGGTAGATACGGGTATGACGTCACGCAAGAAGGACACCGACGACGCCCAGGTCGCGAACCAGGGGCCCACGCCTCCCGAAGCGGAGGAGACACCCGACACCGGTGAGGGTCGTCTCGCACCCCAAGCCGGCGGCGACCTGATGGACTCCGGCGAGGACGAGGGGTAGGCGATCGCCGTGCGCCTGCGTCATCCGGGCTGGATCGCCAGCATCGGCCTCGCACTGGCTGCCGCTCTGCTCGGGGTCGTCTGCCTTCTCGTCGTCCGCTATGGGCCGCTCGACGCGCTCCCGTGGGCCTATGTCGGCCTGGTGCTCGGCGGTTCGGGCGCCCTCGCATCCCTCCTGCTCCTCGTGAAGCACGCCCACGATGAGACCGAGGAGTGACCGCGGCCGCACTCGTCCGCGTGCCCCCGCACACACGAGAGGGGCCCGATCCGAAGATCGGGCCCCTCTCGCGTGTCGACAGGTGTCTCCACCATCCGCCTGCTGTGTCCGAGGGGGGACTTGAACCCCCATGCCCGTAACCGGGCACTAGCACCTCAAGCTAGCGCGTCTACCTATTCCGCCACCCGGACGAGGTCCCGAATCGGAACCGTGGTGCGTCGAGAACACTACCAAACGGGTCCAGCGATGCGAACAGGGAGGGGGTGCCCCGGTGGGCTCCCCTCCCGCCTTCAGCGCCCCCGGACCTCCACGTCCACGGCGACCTTCTCGGGACCGAATCCGCCACCGCCCAGATAGTGCACGTCGAGGCTGTGGCTCCCCGGCCCCACGACGACCGGGAGTATCGGGACGCGCGCCGATCCACCGCTCAGGTAACCGACACCGATCGGCAGCCAACCGGCCTTCACCGTCACGACTCCACGGGCATCCTCATGGGCCGAGATGTCGACGACCGGACCCTTCGGCCAGCGCACCGGCTCCGCCCGCGCACTCAGACCCAGCGACGGGTCCTCGGAGACCGACATCCCGACCAGCGCCGGATTGTGGTCACTGGCACGATACGGGCTGGTGTCGTACAGCTGCGTCACATTCTGGTTGAAGCGGCTGTACTCCCGAGCGATCGACTCCTCCGCGTTGACCGTCCAGACATCGGCGCCGGTGACCCGCTCAGCGGCACCCGGTGACGCGAAGACGTGGTCGAGCGACCCCATCCGGCCACCGAACTGATAGGTCGGATCGGCGCCGTAGAGGGCGGGCACGTTGACGTACCCGGCGTCCTCGATCACACCGACCGGGTCCTCCTTGCTGTAGGCGTTGAAGTCGCCGGTCAGGAAGACCAGCTCGGTATCGGCCCGCTGCTGCTCCGACTCCGCGAAACCGATCAGCGAGGTCGCCTGCCGGACACGGGAGGCATTCGAGCTGCCTTGCCCGTCTCCCTGATCCGCATCCTCACCCGACCCCGAACCCTTGGACTTGAAGTGGTTGACGATGACGAGGAAGTCGTCCCGCTCCGCGGATCCGACCGGACGGAACTCCTGCGACAACGGCTCGCGGGCATTGTCGAAGGCGCTGTCCTGCAGGATCACCGAGTCGCCCACGGGCTCCACCTCGGCGGGCCGGTAGATGAAGGCCGTGCGGATGACGTCCTCGGACTCCGGCAACCGCTCCGGAGACGGCACGAAGGCCCAGCGGTCCTCCCCGGCGTCCTCGTTCAGCGCCTCGACGAGAGTCCGCAGCGCGGTGTCCCGGTCCTCGCCGAAGGCCGCCGAGTTCTCGATCTCCTCCAGGGACACGACCCCGGCGTCGAGACGGTTGATCGCGGCGACGATCTTCGCCTCCTGACGGTCGAAGCTCGGCTGATTGGCGGCCCCGCGCGGGCCGTTGTTGGCACACGAGTCGACCGTGAGGTGATCGCCGGCTCGGTCGGCGTAGTAGGTGCACTCGCCCTTGCCCGCCGCCGCATACTCCTCGCCGAGCGTCGTGAAGTAGTTGAGCACGTTGAAGGTCGCGATCCGCACGTCGCCGCCCACCTCGGCCGGGCCCTCGGTGCGGGTCGATCCCTCGATGGCGAGCGGTTCGTCCCCTCCGGCGGTGAGCCGGCTCGTGGGCTGCAGCTTCCAGAGATCGTTGCGGAAGTCCAGGATCATCGGATCGGTCACCGATGCCCGCGCACCGACCCGCACCTCATTGTCGGCGGCCAGCCACGGGACCGGGATCTCCCGGTTCGCGCCGTTCAGGAAGTTCACTGTCGACCCGTCGTCGACCGTCACCGCCCGCTCCGCGTTCTCCGTGAGCACCGCCTCGTATTCGGCCGAGCCCGGTGAGGCGACATCCGTCGGCTGGGCCAACGGGATGTCACCGGAGGCGAGGCCGATCTGACCGTACTGGTGGGTCGTGTAGTTGTCGGTGATCGTGAAGTCATTCGTCGGTGCCACGAGCATGCCTTCGAGGGACTCTCGCTCCACCTCCGTGAGCGGGAAGTCGACGACCGCGGGCTTCACGGCCTGCGCCGGCTCCGCGAGCATCTGCCACCCGCCCTCACGGGGTACGACCTGGGTCAGACCGTAGTACTCGCCGACCCGCCCGGTGACCTCGAGATGGTCGCCGATCTCGGCCTCCGCGGCCAAGGAGGCCGAATAGACGAAGACCCCGTGCGAGGCATCGTGTCCGTCGAGGTCCATCTCTCCGCCCGTACCCTCCGACTGCACGTAGACGCCGTCGAGACCGCCTTCGGGATAGGCCGCCGTCACGACACCGCGGGTCCGGACCGTGCGTCCGAGGAGAGGACTCTCGGCACCCGATCCCTGGATCTCCGCGATCTCGGCCGCCTGCGGTTCCTCCGGCTCGCCGGTGTCACCGTCGCAGGCCTCGCCACAGGCCTCGAGCGTGGGGACCCCCGCAGAGAAGTCGGCCGCATTGTCGTCGGTATCGGTGTGGGCGTCGTCGCGGGTGAGTGCCGACTCCACTGAATAGCCCTGTGCCTGGCCGCTGCCCTCATAGGTCGAGGATGCGCCGTAGCCGAGCAGATCGACGAGCGCCGGATCGGCGAGCACCGCATCGCGCTCGCCGCTGAGCGCCCCGCCGGAGCGCGCGAGCGCCAGGGTGCCTCCCGCGCTGCCGGAGAAGGCGATCCCGCTCGCGACATCGGGCTCCGGATTCTCCGCACCCGCTCCCCCATTGCTGTTCCCGCCGACCAGCAGCTGTCCACCGGCGGGGATGGTGTGGTCGCCGAGGTCGACGACGCCGCTGAACCTCCCCGTGCTCGTGGCCGATCGGTACTGCACCGACCACCCGCGGACACTGATCGCCTCGTCCGTCGGGTTGGCGATCTGGACGTACTTGCCCCGGTAGGCGGCACCGGAGCTGCCCCCGTTCAGATAGGCCTCCGTGATGACGAGGCCGTCCCCATCGGGTGCCGCCGTGCTCGCCGCCGGAGCCCCGAGAAGTCCGGCGGCGAGGGTCATGCTGCCGATGAGTCCCCCGAGGACGTGGCCGCGGACCCGGCTCATCGCCGGACCTCGACCGTCACCGGCACCGAGCTGCGTTCGTACTGACGGTCGCCCCAGTGCGTCACCGTCAGCTCGTGCTCACCCGGCCCCAACGCGAAGGGCAGGGTGTACACCGTCGCCGAACCGCCGCTCAGGAAGCCGACGCCGACCGGGAACCCCTTCGAGGTCACCGTCACCACACCCGTCGCGTCCGGGCGCGCGGTGACATCGATGCGGGCGGGCAGCGGGTGGCGGACCGGAGCCGCCTCGGCCTGCAGACCGGCGCCGGGGACCTCCGGCGGGTTCACGGTGAACGGCGGGGTGGCCACGGCCGTGCCGGACGGCTCGGCCACCATCCGCAGCCGCACCTGTCCGGAAAGCTCGGCGGGCAGGTCGACGGAGACCTCGGCCGACCCCTCGCTCACGGGCACCGTGCCGAGATCGACGGTCTCACCGTCCTGGGCGACCGCCTCGACCTGGACCTGCGTATTGGCCGGCGCTCCGCGCGAGGTGAGATCGAGTGCTGGAAGGGCGAGGGTCAGCGCGTCACCGGCGGTGTACTCCTCGGCGAGCCCCCGGACCTCGACCGAGCGGCGGGCGAAGTCGGGCGAGACCGGCGAGGAGGACTCCAGATACTCGATCCAGGCCTCGTAGTCGACCAGCCCGGTGTCGGTATTGGTGCCCTCGGTGAAGGCTCGGAAGTTGTCGCCGCCCTGGGCCAGGAAGGAGAAGGTGGCGACCCGGTAGCTCGCGGCGGGGTCCACCGGCTCGCCGTCGATGGTGATCCCGGTGATCCGATCGCCCTCGGGGCGCGTCGAGTCAAAGCTGTACGAGACATTCTCGGAGACACCGAGCTGAAGATAGGTGCGGCTCGGCACGTTCCCGTCCGCGTCGCGCTGCCACTGCTGCTCGAAGATGGTCTTCAGCGTCTCACCGGTCACCTCGACCGAGCTGACATTGTTGACGAAGGGCAGGACCGCGTTGGCCTCGGCATAGGTGATCTCACCCGGCTGCTCGGCTCCCGACGGCGCATACAGCAGGTCCGCACGCAGGCCACCGGGGTTGACGATGCCGAGATCGGCACCCGCCTGGGTGTCGGAGACCTTCGCCAGCAGAGAGTCCGCCACGAGCCCGCCGAGCGTCGACTCGGCCCCGCGATCCTCGCTGCTGCCGCTGAAGGCCCGGGTGATGTCGGCGGTCTGCGATCCCTTGACCTCGCGCCCGATCTCGTCGGCGACCTCCAGCGCCGCGGCGACGATCGACTGCACCTCCGCCACACGAGGGAAACGATCGACGAGCTCCGCATCCTCGGTCTCGGTGCGGGGCACATTGCGTGCGGTGTGCGACACGATCTCCCCGGACTCGGTGTCGACGGTGAGGCCGACCTGGCCGATGTTGTCGCCGTAACTGCCGGTCTGCACGATCGGTCGGGTGCGGTCGGGAGCACCGGGCACCGGGGCATCCCAGGCGTACTCCTGGTGAGTGTGGCCCATGAAGATCGCATCCACCGAGCCCGAGACACCCTCGGCGATGTCGCGGAAGGTCGAGCTGGACGCCACGGCCTCCTCATAGCTGACGCTGCCGTCCGGCGCTCCCTCGTGGATCTGCGCCACGATCACATCCGGCGGAGTCTCGCCGGCCTCGAGCTCCTCGACGGTCTCGTTGACCGAGTCCGTCACGTCCGCGAACTCCAGGCCCTCGACGCCTCCGGGGCTGACGAGCGCGGGAGTCTCCTCGCTCACCGCCCCCACGACGGCGATCTCCAGACCGGCGACCTCGAAGGTCTCGTAGGCGGGCAGCACGGGCTCCCCGTCCGGGCCGAGCACATTGGCGGCGAGATAGGGGAAGTCTGCCGCGTCCCCGACCCGCCCGGTGAGATCCTCGACGCCCTTGTCGAACTCGTGGTTGCCCACCGAGCTCGCGGCGATGCCGAGGGCATTCAGCACGTCGAGCGTCGGGACATCCTCGGAGACCGCCGAGGCGAACAGCGAGGCGCCGATATTGTCGCCATTGGACAGCACGAGGGTGTTGTCCTCGCCGCCCTCAGCCCGCAGCTCCTCGACGGTTCCCGCGAATTTCACGGTGTTGTCGTCGATGCGGCCGTGGAAGTCGTTGAAGCTGAGCAGATTGAGTGCGACCTCGTCGGCCTGGGCCGGTGCCGCCGCCAGCGTGGTCAACGTGCCGGTGGCCAGCAGTGATCCCAGCGCCGCTCCTGCGAGACGGCACGATGCGCGTGTCATCGATATTCCCCCGATATGTGTCTGGATCGTCCAGTCCCGACACCATCACCCGCAGGTGAACATGCTGTCAACGAGGGGTGACGAACAGGCGCGCGCTCGTCAGTAGGAGGCGGAGTCCTCCGCACCTGAGCCCTGGCCACCGGCCACGCGGGCCGCGAGATCGTCCAGGATCACCCGCGTCGCACTGGTGCCGAAGCGGGTCACGCCCGCCTCCCGCATCTCCAGCAGGGTGTCCAGGCCGCGGACACCTCCCGACGCCTTGACCTGCACCCGCGGGCCGACCGAGGCCCGCATCAGCCGCACGTCCTCGAGGGTCGCTCCCCCGCCGGCGAAACCGGTGGACGTCTTGACGAAGTCGGCACCCGCGCGCTCTGCCGCGCCGCAGGCGGCGGCCTTCTGATCGTCATCGAGCAGTGCGGTCTCGAGGATGACCTTCACGAGGTGATCCCCGGCGGCCTGCTTGACGGCGCGGATGTCCTCCTCGACGTCCTCGACGAGACCGCTGCGCAGCCGGCCGATGTTCAGCACCATGTCGAGCTCCAGGGCTCCGTCGGCGAGGGCCTGGCGCGCCTCGGCCACCTTGGCCTGGGTGGTCGTCGTGCCGTGGGGGAAGCCGATGACCGTGCCCACCGCGACCGGCGAACCGTGCAGCCGCTCCACCGCGTGAGCGACATCGCTGGGCCGCACGCAGACGCTGAAGATGCCGTACTCGCGTGCCAGATCCAGATCGGCATCGACCTCGGCGCGCGTCAACTCGGGCTTGAGGATGGCGTGATCGATCTGGCCGGCGATCTCCGCGACGGAGGGCAAGGTGCTCATGCCGCCACCTCACGGAGAAGACGAGGATGGCGAGGTGTCGGCATGACGCCCCGCCGATGATTCATTCGCTGGCGCTCTCTCATGCGACCAGCCTAGGCCGTGACGCACCGGCGGGCCGGAGACCTCCGGTTGCCCGCACGTGTTTCCATAGATCCATGCCCGCGCACGTCCCCGTCGATCCCGGGCCTCCCGTCCACTCGGCGAGGCCGACCGCGTGAGCACCATCCTCCATCCCCGTTCCGAGCGGTCCGCGACCGAGGCTGAACGGGCCTCGCGCCCCGCCCGGCACCTGGCGGCGTTGGACGGGCTGCGGGCGGTCGCCGTGGTCCTGGTCGTGGCCTATCACGCCGATCCGGACCGCTTCCCCGGCGGATTCGTCGGTGTCGATGTCTTCTTCGTGCTCAGCGGATTCCTCATCACGGCCCTGATCCTGCGCGAGATGCAGTCCCGCGGCCGCGTCGGTCTGCGGCGCTTCTGGTCGCGTCGCATCCGCCGCCTCGCACCCGCCCTCCTGGCGATGGTCGCGGTGACCAGTGCCATCACGCTGGCCGTCGGCAACGACACCGCTGCCGGGTTGCGGAGCCAGGTCCTCGGCGCCCTCACCTGGACCAGCAACTGGATCCAGATCCACGAGGGATGGTCCTATGCCGATGCGAGCCTTCCACCGCTGCTCAACCACCTCTGGTCGCTGGGCATCGAGGAACAGTTCTATCTGCTGTGGCCGGTCCTGGTGCTCGGTCTCCTCACCGTGACCAGCCGCGCGGCGAGCCGGTGGATCGTCCTCGGTCTCGCCCTCGTCTCAGCCGCCCTGATGGCGGCCTGGTACATCACTGCCGACCCGACACGGGCCTATATGGGCCTCGACTCGCACGCCTTCGGACTGCTGCTGGGCGCCGCCGCAGCGCTCGGCACCGCCCCGCATCTGCTGCGCGACGGTTTCGCCGCCGCGACCGAGAAGGTGCGCTACACGGCCCTCGGCGTCATCGGCCTCGGCGTGCTCGTCGCGTACACCCTCACGGTCCCCTGGGACAGCGACCGGACCTTCCTCGGCGGACTCGCGCTCGCCAATCTCGCCACCGTCGGCTTGGTGCTGGCGGCGGCGAATCCGACACCGGTCGCGCGGGTGCTCGCCTGGAGCCCGCTGCGCTGGCTCGGCGAGCGCTCCTACGGCATCTATCTCTGGCATTGGCCCCTGATCGTCATCATCACCCGTCTCGTCCCTGGCGAGTACCGGGTGGCAGCCGGCTGGGCGGCCGTGCTGGCCGCCGTCCCGGTGGCGGCGCTCTCCTATCGCTTCATCGAGATGCCGATCCGAGGCGACGGTGTCCGAGCCACGCTCAGCCGGTGGACCGCCCAGATCCGCGGCGACGAGACCGTCTACCGTCCACGACGCACCCGGCCGCTGGCGATCGCCGCCCTCGCGGTGTTCCTCACCGCATCGGTCGCCGTGTGGAAGGCCCCGGCGGAGTCCGATGTCGAATCGGCGCTCCGCGAGGGTCAGCGGGCCGTCTCGTCCTCGATCGACCGTCTCGAGGAGACACCTCCACCCGCCGAGGAGGCACCGGCCGAGGCGCCCGATGCCTGCCGCCCCGTCGGTCCCCATGAGGCGGTGAGCGCCTTCGGCGACTCGGTCACGGTCGCCATCGCACCCCCGCTGCTCGAGCGTCGGCCCGGATCCGTGGCCATCGCCACGGTGGGCTGGCAGTACGCCGATGTCGCCCACGCCGTCCGCGAGGCGACGGCGCAGGGCCGCCTCCAGCCCACGGTCCTCATCACGACCGGGACGAACGGCGAGATCGACCAGGCCGACCTCGACGCCCTCGTCGGTGAATTGGGCGACCGCCAGATCGGGCTGGTGGCGCCCTATGTGCCCGGCCGATCCTGGAGCGAGCAGTCCCTCGCCGCCGTCCGGGCGGTCGCCGAGGCCCATGAGAACGTGCATCTGGTGGACTGGAACGCCCTCGCCGCACAACAGCCGGGGCTCACCGGTGCCGATCAGGTGCATCCGACCGGGCCTGGCCAGGGCGCTTTCCTCGACCAGACGGACCACGCGCTGGCGCTCTGCTGATGGGTGCGCTCGCGGTGATCGTCGCCGGGCCCTCCGGGTCCGGCAAGTCACATCTCGCCGCCCGGCTCGGATGGCCGACGCTGAGGCTCGATGACTTCTACAAGGAGGGCGACGACCCCTCGCTGCCGATGAGCCCCCTGGGGCTCCCGGACTGGGACGATGTCGCCAGCTGGGACCGCGATGCCGCGATCCGAGCGGTCGACGAGCTGTGCTCGACCGGAACCGCCGAGGTGCCGGTCTACGATCTCGGCCTCAGCTCTCGTATCGCCACCCGCACCGTCGAGGTGCCCGGGGACCGCTTCATCGCCGAGGGGCTGTTCGCTCCCGATATCGTCGGTGCCTGCCGTGACGGCGGCCTGCTGGCCGATGCCATCTGCCTGGTGCGGCCGCGTCTGCTGACCTTCGCACTGCGTCTCGCCCGAGATCTGCGCGAGTCCCGCAAGCCTCCCCTGGTGCTGTTGCGACGCGGCTGGGGGCTGATGTCGACCGAGCAGGAGGTCGTGGCCCGTGCCGTGGCCGCCGGATGCCGGCCGCTGACCCCGGCACGTGCCCGCGCCGAGCTCGGTTCAGCGGGCTGATGCCCGCGGCGGGGGCTCAGGCGCCGTAACCGGGCTTGATGACCTCGTCGATGAGCTGGAGCCGCTCGTCGAAAGGCAGGAAGGCGCTCTTCATCGCGTTCACCGTGAACCAGCGCAGGTCACCCACCGAATAGCCGAAGGCCTCGCTGAGCAGGGTCAACTCGCGACCGATCGAGGTCTGGCTCATCAAGCGGTTGTCGGAGTTGACGGTGACCCGGAAGCCGAGCTCGGCCAGCAGCGCGATCGGGTGCTCCGCGATCGACCTCGCCGCCCCCGTCTGGATATTCGACGAGGGGCACAACTCCAGGGGAATCCGACGATCCCGGATATAGGCGGCGAGCCGGCCGAGCCGGGGACGGTAACCCGAGACATCGATATCGTCGACGATGCGCACCCCGTGTCCGAGCCGGTCGGCGCCGCATCGCTGCACGGCCTGCCAGATCGACGGCAGTCCGAAGGCCTCGCCCGCGTGGATCGTGAAGTGAGCGTTCTCACGACGCAGGTACTCGAAGGCCTCCAGATGCAGGATCGGCGGGAAGCCGTCCTCCGCGCCCGCGATGTCGAAACCGCAGACACCGCGGTCCCGGTGGCTCACGACGATCTGCGCGATCTCGAGGCCCCGCGATGCATGCCGCATCGCCGTCAGCAGCTGTCCGACCACCATGGTCCCGCCGGCGGCACGCACCGTCGCGACCGCCTCGTCGATACCGGCCTGCACGGCCTCGACCGCCTCCACGAGGCTGAGCCCGGCGCGCTGATGCTGCTCGGGGGCCCAGCGCAGCTCCGCGTAGACGACGCCGTCGGCGGCGAGGTCCTCGACCGACTCGCGGGCGACCCGGCGCAGATCCTGGGGACGCTGCATCACGGCGACCGTGTGCTCGAAGGTCTCCAGATAGCGCACCAGCGATCCTGAGCTCGACGCCTCGGCGAACCAGGCCCCCAGGGTCTCGGCCGGGGCGGGGAGGTCGTGTCCGATCTCGGCGGCGATCTGCGCGACGGTCGTCGGCCGGACCCCGCCATCGAGGTGCTCGTGCAGGGCGACCTTGGGAAGTCCGGAGATCTGCTCGGCGGTGGCGCTGGTCATCAGGCTGCTCCTGCGTTGTCCATGAGCAGGACGACGGCCTCGGCCACACAGGCCGGTGTCTCCTCGTCCTCGATCTCGACAGTGTGCTGGAAGGTCACCTGCTGCCCCTTGGCGATATCGCGCACCTCGAGCACCGTCACCCGGTCGCGGATCCGCGTGCCCACGCGGACGGGGGTGACGAAGCGGACCTTGTTGAGGCCGTAGTTGACCCGGGCGAGATCCCCGGCGAAGGCGTACACCTGGGCCCCGAGGAAGGGCAGCATCGACAACGTCAGATAGCCGTGGGCGACCGTCGCGCCGAACGGTCCGTCCGCGGCACGCTCGGCGTCGACGTGGATCCACTGCCGATCCCCGGAGGCATCGGCGAACATGTCGATGCGATCCTGTTCGATCGGCACCCACGCGCTGACACCGAGCTCGGTGCCCGCGGACTCGGCGATCTCCTGACGGTTGTTCAGCACACGCATGGCCCGACCCTAACCAATCCGGTCGATCACGACGGGACGCAGGTCACACTCGGCGTCGTCGATCGTCCAGGCCCCGTCGAGAGCTGCGGCCGCCCGCTCGAAGCGTTCCGGCGTGTCGGTGTGCAAGGTCGCGAGGGGCTGTCCCGATCGCACCCGATCCCCTGGTTTGGCATGCAATTCGACGCCCGCCGCGGCCTGCACCGCCTCCCCCGGGCGGCTGCGCCCCGCTCCGAGACGCCATGCCGCCACACCGACCGACATCGCATCGAGCCGGCCGATGATCCCGTCGGCATCGGCTCGGACCACCTGCGTCTCGGCAGCCGTGGGAAGCGCCGCATCCGGATCGCCGCCCTGCGCGGCGATCATCCGTCGCCAGACATCCATCGCCTGTCCCGAGGACAGGACATCGGCGGGATCGACGTCCTCGCGACCGGCACCGGCCAGCATCTCGCGCGCGAGGGCCAAGGTCAGCTCGACGACATCGCCCGGCCCCCCGCCGGCCAGCACCTCGACCGACTCGCGGACCTCGAGTGCATTGCCCGCGGTCAGCCCCAGCGGGGTGTCCATGTCGGTGAGCAGCGCGACGGTTCGCACGCCGGCGTCCTCACCCAGAGCCACCATCGTCGCGGCCAGCTCACGGGCATCGTCCTCATGCTTCATGAACGCACCCGACCCCGTCTTGACGTCGAGGACGAGAGATCCGGTGCCCTCGGCGATCTTCTTGCTCATGATCGAACTGGCGATCAGCGGCAGCGACTCGACCGTGCCGGTGACATCGCGCAGCGCGTACAGCTTCTTGTCGGCCGGCGCCAGACCCGAGCCGGCGGCGCACACGACGGCGCCGACGTCCTCCAGCTGCTGGAGCATCTCGGCATTGCTCAGATGCGCCCTCCACCCGGGGATCGCCTCGAGCTTGTCGAGGGTGCCGCCGGTGTGGCCGAGACCCCGGCCGGACAATTGCGGCACCGCGACACCGCAGGCCGCCACCAATGGCGCCAGCGGAAGGGTGATCTTGTCGCCGACACCGCCGGTGGAGTGCTTGTCGGCCGTGGGACGCGAGAGACCGCCGAAGTCCATCCGCTCGCCCGAGGCGATCATCGCGGAGGTCCAGCGAGCGATCTCCGCACGATCCATGCCGTTGAGGTAGATGGCCATCGCCAGGGCCGCCATCTGCTCCTCGGCGACCACCCCGCGCGTGTACGCGTCGATCACCCAGTCGATCTGCTCCTCGGCGAATCGTCGGCCGTCGCGCTTGACCGCGATCACCTCGGTCGCATCGAATGGCTCCTTGGCCACGGGGTCACTCCTTCGCTCGGACAGGGATGCTCTCATAGCCGCGCAGCACCCAGGTGGGGCGTCGCGGAGCGGGCTCGGCGAGGGCCAGCTGCCCGAAACGCTCGAGCAGGGCGTCGATCGTCAGCTGCAACTCGAGCCGCGCCAGGGGCGCGCCCAGGCAGAAATGCAGTCCCATCCCGAATCCGACGTGCGGATTCGGATCACGGGAGACATCGAAGACATCGGCGTCCTCGAAGGCCGCCGCGTCTCGGTTGGCCGATCCCATCAGCGCCGCGACCTTCTGGCCACGCCGCACCGTGACGCCCGCGACCTCGATGTCATCGGTCGCGGTGCGCTCGAAGAGCTGCAGCGGGGCGTCGTAGCGGATGAGCTCCTCGAGCGCGGTCTCGACCGAGACCTCGCCTCCGGTAACTCGCGCCAGCTGGGCCCGATCGGCCAGCAGTGCGTGCATGCCGTTGCCGAACACATTGACCGAGGCCTCGTGTCCCGCATTCAGCAGCAGCACCACCGAGGCGACCAGCTCGTCCTCGCTCAGGCGGGTGCCGCCGTCGCGCTCGGCGATGAGATCGGAGATCAGATCCTCACCGGGGTGGTCGCGGCGATGCGCGAC